>NZ_JAALGV010000009.1:0-10387 GCF_011174875.1 Acinetobacter sp. GFQ9D191M | reverse complement strand
ACTTATTTCAGGACGGGACATTGTAGTCATAAAAAAAAGCGCGTGTAAACACGCGCTTTTTTAAGGTAAAAATTAGTGACCAGAAATGGTAATAATTGCACCTTTTGCATATTGGCCAGGTGCCGGGCTAAAGTAAGTTTGCAGACCTTGAATTTCCATATCACCAATTGATGCTGCATTTTGGCTACCTAGGTGAATACCTTTCACATAGTTATCATGTGCACCACTTGTACTCATAATACGAATGAAACCATCGTTTGCACTTGATTCGCCAAATACACTGATGCTTTGGTTCAATGTCAAATCTTTAGTACCAGCATCGGTTAACTTGATGCTTTCAATGAAGATTTCACCTGGGCCTGAAGTGGTTACACCGTCAGCAACTTGTCCACCAGTCGTTGAATTATCAAGAATACCCAAATCTGTAATTGTTAAGCCGCCAGTCATTGTTGCATTCAGTTTAATCATTGCACCCTGTGGAGCAGCACCTAATTGAATATTGGCAGACATTGGACCTGTTTTAAGTGATAGGCCAGATAAAATCGCATTTTCCTTACCAGCACCACCACGGCGAATACTAGTAGCTGAAGCTAAACCATTTTCATAATCTGTAAGAGATGAAGCTGATCCTACAACCCCAATTTCACCGATGTTGATATCTAAGCCAGATACTTCTGCTGCAATGTTGATGAATGGATTACCAGCACCAGCATCTGAGTCAATGGTTAAATCTGCAAGGTTACGTGAAGCTAGTAAATACGCACCATTGTCATCGTAGTTTGCACCAATCACGATACCATTAGCTGTTGTTCTTCCTTTACCATTTGCTTTGATATAGATCGCACCTGCTTCACCAGTACCACCCACAATACCCTTAGCAGCCTCTCCAGGGCGAAGAACAACTCCATCATTATTATAAATTTCAATAACACCCGCTGTTGCAGTAGAATCTTCAGCTAAACCATCATTATCATGGATAAATAGTTTTTCAATTTCAATTTTTGAAATACCGATACCGATTTTCAAACCGTCCTGACCTGTAGTCGCGCTTAGAGATGCATCGTCCAGTGATTGCATCGCCATTGCGTTTGCACTAAAAGCAACTGAAGCAGCTAAAGCCAATTTTGTGAATTTTTTCATTGTTTACTCTCCCAAGAGTACTATTTTTTTTGGTTGTGAATCACTCAGTGCCGACGTTGTGTTTTTTATTTTCTGACAACGCAAAGCATCTTTCCTTGAGTAATTTTGCTCGCCCACTTAAATTAACGTCGAGTCATATTTTGATCAACTGTTGTTGGTCGCAATATTGAGCTTACCGACAAACGGTATTTGATGATTTAGAAATATTTTTTCCTATTCTTGATATAAAATACCGGGTCATATCGGAATATGCGCTACTGAATGAACGAAGCTCCTTACCATTGTCCTTTAAGTTTTGCATCTCTTCAGCTTAAAGATCTATTGCATGCATTAAGCCCCTTAGATCACCTGATATATTTAAATAATAATGGGCAGCCTTTTATTGCCTGCTGTGCACAGAAATATTTTATGGTGCAAGATGGACAACCTCAGTCATTTAAGAGAGTGGATATCGAACAATATCAGGCTAATATAGCTAAACTCATCTTAGAGCTTGAGCAAACTCCAGATATTCAAGCGAATGAATTTTCTGGGGGTTATGTTGGGTTTATTGGCTATGATTACGCTGCTCAACAGCACATCCAATACCCGGAGCGAGCTCAACCTGGCTTATTTATCGGTCAATTTGATTCTTATATCAAGTTCGAAGCTGATCAATGGGTATTTTATAGTCATGATCCGCAAGCAGCAGATATTTTCAATCATCTTCAAAATCTATTAAATCAAGCCTCCATAGCGCCTAAGTTTCAATTAAAAACCCTTTGCAGCCCACGTTGGGACAAATCTCGCTATGCACAGGCATTCCAGGATATTCAGGATTATATTCTAGCCGGTGATTGTTACCAGATTAACTTGACCCAGGAATTTACAGCACTGGCTGAAGGTTCATTATTAGAAACTGCACATGCTTTCTGGACATTAACCAATGCGCCATATGCGGGCTATCTTCGTATTGGTGATTTTGAATTATTGAGCTGTTCACCTGAACTGTTTATTGATTTTGAAGCACATCGAAAAATTGTCACCAAACCGATTAAAGGTACCATGCCACGTTTTGCCGATCCGGTGCTTGATGAACAATCCAAACAACGCTTAAAAGACTCAAAGAAGGATCAGGCTGAAAATGTCATGATTGTAGATTTACTACGCAATGACCTCAGTGTTTATGCAGAAACAGGTTCAGTCAAGACACCTAAGTTATTCAATATTGAGTCATTTAACCAAGTACATCATATGGTCAGCGAAGTCGAAGCGACCTTAAAAGAAGGTGTACATCCTTTTGAGGTATTGCTGTATGCACTTCCAGGTGGATCAATTACCGGTGCACCAAAGATTCGCGCCATGCAAATTATTGAAGAGTTAGAAGGTGCTCCACGTGGAGCGTATTGTGGTTCATTAGGTTATTTTAATTTTGATGGAACAGGAAGCTGGAATATTCTGATTCGCTCGATTCAGAAATATCAAGATGAGGTTTCACTTTGGGCTGGTGGCGGAATTACGATTTCTTCTGACTGTGATGCGGAATATCAGGAATGTTTTGATAAGGTTGATGCCATGCTGGATTTACTCAATACCTGGTATAAACCTAAATAAATAAAAAAGCGACTCGGTTGAGCCGCTTTTTTATAAATCTCCCCTAACCCCTCTTTGTAAAAGAGGGGATTCTCTCTCTTTAAAAAGAAAAAGGTTCCCTCCTTTATCAAAGGAGGGTTAGGGTGGATTTAATTAAGCTAAAATATCATTCTTCAATGTATCCACTAAACGCTGATTTTGCTCATCTGTACCAATGGTAATACGTAAAAATTGATTGATACGAGGTTTATTAAAGTAACGTACGATAATGCCGCGTTCCCGTAATTCAGCTGCTAACTCACCTGCATCTTTTGATGGTAGTGAAGCAAAAATAAAGTTCGCACTTGATGGCAAGACTTTGAAACCGAGCTCATTCAACTGATTAACCAGTTTTTCACGACTGGCAATCACTTTAGCATTTTGTGCTTCAAAGTATTCCTGATCTTCGAATGAAGCCACTGCAGCCGCAATCGCAAAACGATCCATTGGATAAGAGTTAAAGCTGTTTTTTACCGCTTCAAGCGCCGCAATCAGATGAGGTTGAGCAATCGCGAAACCAACACGTAGGCCTGCTAAAGAGCGGGATTTTGAAGTCGTTTGGCATACGACTAGATTCTCGTATTTATCAATCAAACTCACTGCTGATTCAGCACCAAAATCTACATAGGCTTCATCAATGACTACTACTGAATCTGGATTCGCTTGCAGGATTTCTTCAATGCCAGACAAACCAAGTGCAATACTGGTTGGCGCATTCGGATTGGTGATGATAATGCCGCCATTTGGCTGTTTATAATCATCTACCACAATTTCAAAATTTTCATTCAGTGGCAAGATTTTGGTTTTGACACCAAAGAACTGGCTATAAACCGGATAGAAACTATAGGTAATATCTGGATAAAGCAGTGGCTGTTCCTGAATAAAAAAGGCTTTAAAGATATGTGCTAGAACTTCATCAGAACCGTTACCGACAAAGACATTTTCAGCAGCCACATTTTGTTGTTTAGCTATGGCATGTTTCAATTCAGATGCATCGGGATCTGGATAAAGGCGTAAAACATCTGCGCCATTGGCTAAAACTTTTTGCACCGCTTCCACGACTTTCGGTGATGGTGGATACGGATTTTCATTGGTATTTAATTTTAAAAGGTTTTGAATTTTGGGCTGTTCACCTGGAACGTAAGGCTCTAGCTCACGGACTTCAGGGCTCCAAAAACGCATTTGCTCTATGGTGATATTCGACATTTTCTATTCTCAAATTCCCTCTCCTTTTAGGAGAGGGTTAGGGAGAGGTCAAATAATTCCCCTTACCTAACCTCTCCCGAAGGGAAAGAAATATCTTTTATTTAATATAAGTATTTAATTACTGATAACGGTAGCGTGCTGAACGGGCATGCGCATCCAGATTTTCCTGCTGTGCCAGAACATCTGCAGTTTTCGCAAGGGTTTTCACACCATCTTCAGAACACATAATCAGGCTTGAACGTTTCTGGAAATCATACACACCCAGTGGTGATGAGAAACGTGCTGTACCCGATGTCGGTAATACATGGTTTGGACCTGCACAATAGTCACCAATCGCTTCAGGCGTATAACGTCCCATGAAGATCGCACCGGCATGGCGAATCTCTTCAGCCATTTCTTGAGCTTCATCCAAACACAGCATTAAATGTTCAGGTGCTACTTGGTTAATCAGCTCAATACCTTCAGCACGATCTTTCACAAGCACTAATGCACCACGATTGGCAATTGAAGTGCGGGCAATTTCTGCTTTTGGTAGAGCTAGCAAATGCTCTTCAATTGCTTGTTCTACTTCATTGAGAAGCTGTTCATCAGGCGTAATAAATACAGCTTGAGCAACAGTGTCATGCTCAGCTTGAGATAACAAATCCATCGCTAACCATTTGGCATTGTTCTGCCCTTCTGCATAGACCAGAATTTCTGAAGGACCAGCAATCATGTCGATACCGACCTGACCAAATACTGCACGTTTTGCCGCAGCCACAAAACGGTTACCTGGACCAGTGATTTTATCGACACGTGGAATGGTTTCTGTACCATAGGCCAATGCAGCAACCGCTTGTGCGCCACCAATGGTAAATACACGGTGTACGCCAGCCAGATAGGCAGCAGCCAAGACCAATGGATTCAGTTCACCATTTGGAGCAGGCACCACCATAACAATTTCGCCCACACCTGCCACATGTGCAGGAACAGCATTCATTAACACTGAAGATGGATATGAAGCCAAGCCACCTGGAACATAGATCCCTACGCGATCCAAAGGCGTCACTTTCTGACCCAAGGTATTACCTAGAGCGTCAACATACGTCCAACCATCCTGTTTTTGTGCCTGATGGAATTCACGAATACGGTTTGCAGCCAATTCTAAAGCTTCACGCACTTCAGTTGTTAAGCCTTCGAAAGCTGCTTTAAGTTGCTCTTGAGTCAGTTCTAAATCTGAAAATTGATGCGCTGGATGTCGATCGAACTGCTGAGTCAATTTAAGAACATGAGCATCACCATGCTGACGTACGTCAGCAATAATTTGGTCTACAGTTTTTAAAAGTTCAGGATCATTCACGGTTTCAAAAGCCAACAAGTCAGCAAACGCCTGCTTGAAGTTTTGATCTTGTGTCGATAAACGTCGCATCAATTTACCCATAAGGTTTGAATTCGAAGGCTTTAGTTTACCTGTTTTCAAAGACTTTGTCGGTAGCTAGAACAGACTTGTGCTATGAGTTTTATTGGAAATAGCTTTTGATAAAATTGATGAAAGCATTGAGCTTCTTACATTTATAATCAGCAATAAAAAACCGCCCAAAGTGGGCGGTCTTTGATCAAGCTTAAATTTAAGCTTTTTTCGCCTGTTCGCGTGCTTCCACTGCTTGCTCAAGCTGGGCAAGAATTGGATTCAGCAATGCTTGCTTACGTTTAAAGCTGGCTTTGTTCACAATCAGACGTGAAGAGACTTTGCAGATTTCTTCAAGTGGCTCAAGACCATTGGCACGCAGTGTATTGCCTGTATCGACCACGTCAACAATGTAATCACCTAAACCCACCAATGGTGCAAGTTCCATCGAACCGTAAAGCTTGATCACATCAACCTGCTCACCGAGGCTCGCGTAGTATTGACGGGTCAGATTCACGTATTTAGTCGCAATTTTTAAACGACCTTTCGGACGCTCCATGCCGACTTTACCTGCTGTCATCAATTTGCAGTTGGCAATTTTAAGATCTAATGGTTCATAGACATTTTGCGCACCATGTTCCATCAACACATCTTTACCTGCCACACCGATATCTGCTGCACCATTTTCAACATAAGTCGGCACATCAGAAGCACGTAAAATCAGGATACGCACCTGTTTATGCGTGGTTGGAAAAATCAGCTTACGTGATTTATCCGGATCTTCCAGCAGGTTAATCCCTGCTGTTTCAAGCAGAGGTAAAGTTTCTTTTAAGATACGGCCCTTGCTTAATGCTAACGTTAAACCATGATCAAAATTGCCCATTGCGTCAAAGTTTGGATCATCGTTTCTCATATCACTCATTAACTTACTCGCTTAATTTGGGCACCTAAACCTTGTAACTTCGCTTCAACATCTTCATAACCGCGGTCAATATGATAAATACGGTCAATCAATGTTTCTCCTTCGGCTGCAAGTGCTGCAAGAACTAAAGAGAATGAAGCACGTAAATCTGTTGCCATCACAGGCGCTGCAGAAAGTTTTTCTACACCTGTTACGACAGCATCATTACCTTCGACCTGAATATTGGCTCCCATACGAGCCAATTCAGGAACATGCATAAAACGGTTTTCAAAAATCGTTTCAGAAATTGTGGCAAATCCACGGCCAATGGCATTGACTGCCATTAACTGGGCTTGCATATCTGTTGGGAAATCTGGATGTGGCAAGGTACGGAAGCTCACTGCTTTCGGACGTTTACCCATCATATCCAGTTCAATCCAGTCATCACCACGAGTGACTTCTGCGCCCATTTCCTCAAACTTATCCAGTACAGCTTCCATTAAAGCCGGATCTGTATGCGTGGTTTTAACACGTCCACCAGTAATGGCTGCAGCAGCCAAGTAAGAACCGGTTTCAATACGGTCGGCAACCACTGCATATTCACAGCCATGCAGGCTTTCTACACCGGTTACCACTAGCGTATCGGTATCCAGACCTTCAATCTTCGCACCCATCTTGATCAGCATTTGGGCAAGATCGGTAATTTCAGGTTCACGAGCCGCATTACGAATCGTAGTCACACCATCCGCCAATACTGCAGCCATCAGAATATTTTCAGTACCACCCACAGTCACCATATCAAAGACAACTTCACCGCCTTTCAGACGACCATCGACTTTAGCATGGACATAGCCGGCCTCAACCTCAATCTCGGCACCTAAAGCTTCTAGTGCTTTCAAATGCTGATCGACTGGACGAGAACCAATCGCACATCCACCTGGCAGGGATACTTTTGCACTACCGTAGCGCGCCAATAGAGGACCAAGCACCAAAATAGAAGCACGCATGGTCTTTACGAGTTCATAAGGTGCAAACTGGTTATCCAAGGTAGAGGTATCTGCAATAACTGTATCGCCTTCATAGCTAATTGTGATCCCAAGACCCGCAATCAGCTTTACCAAGGTATTTACATCTTTTAGATTTGGAACATTTTTAAGTGTGATTGGCGTATCAGCAAGAATCATTGCTGCTAATAATGGAAGCGCTGCATTTTTTGCACCAGAAATACGCACTTCACCGTCGAGCTTAATACCGCCCTGAATTAAGAATTTATCCATTAATTGATTAAGCTCCAAATAAGCTTGCTTTACGCCATTCTTCTTTGGTCAATGCACGAATGGTCACAGCATGCACTGCACCACTGGCAATATGGGAATTGAGAGGAGCATAAACAGCTTGTTGACGTGCAACCGGACGTTTACCTTCAAACTGATCATCCACAATACGGAGATCGAATTTTCCGCCCTGACCACTCACAGCAACATCCGCCTCAGGAAAAGCGGCTTTTAAAATTTCAGCGAGCTGTTCATTATTCATCACAAGACCTCTTATAGGACTAAGGGTGTAAAACGAGTCATTTTACTATAAATGTAAAAAATAATTCATTAGTCACATACATTATATATATAAAAAAAGAGGCTTTTAAAAACCTCTTTTTCCCCATTTGGTCGCTTAAATGGCTAAACTCTGATGATTCAGCTGCATTTCGCGATATCGGTCAATCTGTTTTTTTAATTTTTCCGTCAAAATTTTAATCGAGGTATACATGTCATCAGCATTGGCATGGGCAAAAAACTCAATACCCGGTAAACGGACAATCGCTTCTGCGATATGGTTACTGCTGCCTCTTTTTGAGCGCTTATCAATCTGATGATCTTTGGAAAGCTTAACCTGCATGCTGTTCACCTGATCCAGATGTTTGGTCATCTGTGAAAATTTCGTTTTTATAGTTTCTTCAATCGCTGGCGTAATTGATAAATGATGTCCACGAATTGTTATTTGCATAGTTCTATCCCTCACCTTCTTTAGGATCAGAAGAGTCACAGTTAAAAATGAAAAGAATACAATAACTTGCTCAAGCAAAATCGTGATTTAAAGCATTTATTCAGATCATTTTTACCATGCCTCAAAAGAAAAAAAGATTCATTACGATGTCATAATGAATCTCTAGAATAATCAAATTTCAAAAACTAGATCAAGACTTTTCGCTCAGAAGAGGAAGGAATATGTAACGATTCACGATATTTCGCGACCGTGCGTCGTGCCACATCAATCCCCTCTTCTTTCAAAAGATTGGCAATTGCATTGTCCGATAAAGGCTTACGTGCATTTTCTTCAGCAATCATTTTCTTAATTTTGGCACGGATTGCAGTAGATGAAGCCTCACCACCTGAAGTCGTTCCCACATGACTCGAGAAGAAGTATTTCAGTTCAAATAAACCACGTGGGGTCAGCATATATTTGTTAGTCGTTACACGAGATACGGTTGATTCATGTAGTTCCACTTCTTCAGCAATATCACGTAAAACCAGAGGCTTCATACCTTCAGGGCCAATTTCTAAAAAACTTTTCTGATGTTCAACAATACAGGTGGCTACTTTCAATAAAGTTTTATGACGTTCATCAATGCTTTTAATAAAGTTTTTTGCTTCCAGCATCTGATTACGAAGATATTGATTATCTTCGCTTTGATCAGCACGACGAATCATATTGGTATAAAAAGAATTTAGTCTCAACTTTGGCATCACATCAGGATTCAACGTCACCTGCCAGCAGTCATTCTTTTTCATTACCACAACATCCGGGATCTGATAATCAGATTCCTTACTTTCAAACTCCAGTCCAGGATATGGTTTAAGAGTTTTCAGCAAATCAACTGCACAGCGTAATTGTTCCTGATTTAAGCCAGTTTGCTTAATGAGTTTTGGTAATTCATTGGTGATCAGCAGCTCATAATGTTGCAGCAATTTAACCGCATCATTACGACAAGGGGTATTAACTGGCAGGCTATCCAGCTGAATCAATAAACACTCAGCTAGATTTCTGGAACCTACTCCAATCGGATCAAGACGCTGAATATGCTTAAGAACAACGAGTACTTCATCCTCTTCGATTTCTTCCTCATAATCCATGGAAGATAAAAGATGCTGTACTGATGCAGTAATTTCAGAAATTTCTGCATCCAGAAAACCCTTTTCATCTAGGGAATCAATAATGCAGTAGGCAATGAGCTGATCAATGCGAGAAAAGTGTAGCAGATTAATCTGCTCGAGCATATATTCTTGTAAGCTTTGCTGGCTTTGACGATTGTCTTCGCGCTCTTCAAACTCTGCTGCACCTAGACTGGTCGGTTGATGAGTATAGACATCATCCCAGTCGGTATCTACAGGGAGATCGTCCGGAAGATGGTCTGCATTGAGCTCATTGGTTAAATCCTTTTGACTCGTATCAACAGTAGAAAGACTTTCAACACTGATTTGCTCTTCAACTTTTTCTAACAAAGGATTACTATCAAGTTGTAGCTGGATTTCTTGCTCTAGTTCCAGACTGGATAATTGTAATAAGCGGATTGCTTGTTGTAACTGTGGAGTTAATGACAGCGAGTTGGCAATTCGTAATCCCACTGATAATTTCATATGACCCCCTAATAAAAATCTCGTTTTATAAGCAATTTTCATGCCGTTTTAACTTTTATAACATAGTTTGATAAAAAAACACACAAAACCATAATGATTTCATGAACTGTAACGTCATTTTTATATAATTTTTTAAGCATTATTAATCACTTATTTTTATTAAACAGTATTCAACTGATTTGTAAATTAATATAATTTGGCTTAATTTTCTTAAATTCTATGCATAAAAAAAAGCCCCCTGCTTGAGCAGAGGGCTTTTTGGAATAATGAGCTGGCGATGACTTACTCTCACATGGGAGACCCCACACTACCATCAGCGCTAAGAGGTTTCACTTCTGAGTTCGGGAAGGGATCAGGTGGTTCACTCTTGCTATGGTCGCCAGCACAACTGGTATGCTTACTTGCTATGGTCTTATCTACGTTGCTTGTGCTTCGTTTGCCTAGCTTTCTTCAAATAGAATGCATTAACAGATGTATCTGAGTCGTAGTAGTTTGTTCGATTAGCTT
>NZ_JAALGV010000089.1:0-21322 GCF_011174875.1 Acinetobacter sp. GFQ9D191M | reverse complement strand
GAGCAGTAGGATTCGAACCTACGACCCCCTGGTCCCAAACCAGGTGCACTACCAGGCTGTGCTATGCTCCGATGTTCAACTCAAAGAGTTGGGGTGAATGATGGGATTCGAACCCACGACAACCGGAATCACAATCCGGGGCTCTACCAACTGAGCTACATCCACCATTGCCTTGGTTCTTAAATATCAAGCCACCAAAAATGGCGCGCCTGACAGGATTCGAACCTGTGACCATCCGCTTAGAAGGCGGATGCTCTATCCAACTGAGCTACAAGCGCTTTACTGATGATTTTCACCATCCGCCTTGAAGAATTGGTCGGAGCAGTAGGATTCGAACCTACGACCCCCTGGTCCCAAACCAGGTGCACTACCAGGCTGTGCTATGCTCCGATTCATCTCAGCTTTCGTATCAAGCTTATCGCTTGGTACGGTGTGCATTCTAGGCGTGACGCCATAAGACGTCAACACCTATATTTAAAAAAAATCAAAAAAACACTTCAAGCGTTTATTTATCAAGCATTTCAGACATTTTTTATACAAAATCTTAGCGTTTCAAGCTGGCACTAAAATCCAGCATACGATCTAAAGGCAGTTTGGCTCGTTGAGCTAATACGGGGTCAACATGAATCTCCTGATCACGATGTTGTAGAACATGCAAGATTCCATCTAGCTCGTTCATGGCCATCCAAGGACAGTGTGCACATGAACGACAGGTTGCTCCTTCTCCAGCGGTTGGAGCTTCAATCAAAATCTTATCTGGCACAGCCTGCTGCATTTTATAGAAAATACCGCGATCTGTTGCCACGATCAAACGCTGATGTGGCAAGGTTTGAGCTGCCTTGATTAACTGAGAAGTACTTCCGACTGCATCAGCAATTTCTACCACAGACATCGGTGATTCTGGATGGACCAGCACTGCCGCATCTGGATATAAGGCTTTCATATTAGCAATTCCGCGCGAACGAAATTCTTCGTGGACGATACACGCGCCATCCCAAAGCAGCATGTCAGCACCGGTTTTATTCTGGATATAACGCCCCAGATGCTGATCCGGTGCCCAGATAATTTTTTCACCTAAACTATCGAGGTGTTCAATAATCTCAACTGCACAACTTGAAGTCACGACCCAGTCAGCGCGGGCTTTAACCGCAGCCGAAGTATTAGCATACACCACTACAGTATGATCAGGATGCGCATCACAGAATTTGGTAAATTCTTCTACCGGACAACCCAAATCCAGTGAACAGGTCGCTTCAAGAGTTGGCATCAGGACGGTTTTTTCTGGTGAAAGTATTTTTGAAGTTTCACCCATGAACTTAACCCCAGCTACCACCAAGGTCGATGCGGGATGGTCACGTCCAAAACGCGCCATTTCCAATGAATCGGACACACAGCCACCAGTCAGTTCTGCCAGTTCCTGTATTTCAGGATCACAATAATAATGTGCAACTAGTACTGCATTCTGCTTTTCCAATTCGGCTTGAATCTGTGCAAATTTTTCCTGTTTGGCCTGTGCACTGATCTGATGCTCTTTGGGTTCTCCTAAACGATCTAAATGCGCCTGCACAATCGATTTGGCTTCATTGGCTATTAATTTGGTCGCATCATTCATAACAACTCTTACTCTACCCTCATGGTTCATTATTCAACGAACCTTTCACCCTACATCCCGGTCATCTCTAGCAAAATACTTTTTTGACCAGTCATTAAAAATCATAAGATATAAAAAAAGCCCCACAACGGAGGCTTTAGAAACAATCTGAATTATGAACGATAATCAGCATTGATCTTCACATAATCATAGGACAGGTCACAGGTATAGACTGTATCTTTTGCTTCACCACGTCCAAGATCAACACGAATCGTCATTTCAGCTTGTGCCATCACACGTGCACCTGCCTCTTCGGTATAGTCTGCTGCAGCACCACCATCCTTGCAGATTTGTACATCATCTAACCAAACCTGAATTTTTGCAACGTCTAAATTCGCCACACCTGCATAACCGATTGCAGCCAGAATACGTCCCCAGTTTGGATCAGAAGCAAAGATCGCAGTTTTCACCAATGGAGAATGCGCGATGCTATAGGCCACGTCACAGCATTCCTGAGTATTGGCACCACCTTCTACGGCCACAGTAATAAACTTGGTTGCGCCTTCACCATCACGCACAATCAATTGCGCAAGGCGTTTCATGGTACGCATTAATACCTCAAGCACAGCTGCATAACGCGGATCTTCAACTGATGAAATTTCTGTTCCACCGGCCTGACCTGTAGCAATAAAAATGCAAGAGTCATTGGTTGAGGTATCCCCATCAATGGTAATGCGGTTGAATGACTGATTCACTGTCTCAGATAAAAGCTGTTGAACCAGTTCACGGCTGATTGGCACATCAGTCGCCACATAACCTAGCATAGTGGCCATATTTGGGCGAATCATGCCGGCACCTTTGGAAATCCCGGTCATGGTATAAGTAATGCCGTCCAGTTCGAACTGTTCAGATGCACCTTTTGGTGTAGTGTCTGTGGTCATGATGCCGGTTGCCGCATCGATCCAGGCATCATCACGCAATGACTCTAATGCAGGCTGCAAACCATTCAGAAGACGTTCCATTGGTAATTGTTCGCCAATCACCCCTGTTGAAAATGGCAATACTTCTTCAGCTTTCACGCCTGCAAGTTCAGCCAGTTTGGCACAAGTGGCTTCAGCATTTGCCATACCTGTAGCACCTGTACCCGCATTGGCATTTCCGGTATTAATCACTAAATAACGTGGATTACCTACCGCCAGATGTGCTTTAGAAATATGTACAGGAGCAGCACAAAAAGCATTCTGGGTAAATACACCTGCAACATTGGAGCCTTCAGCCAGTTCAAATATCACCAGGTCACGTCGGTTCTGATAGCGTACATACGCTTCTGCCGAACCAATTCTCACCCCTTTTACCACATGCATCTGTGGCATAGATACGTCACCAACTGCCATTTTTAAATGTCCAATATTGAAGTTTCAGAAAAATACAGCTTAGTTGATCTTCATTAAAAAATCGAGCCAAAGCCAGATGAACACTCACTTTTCTTATGGTTTTTCACAATAAAAAACCAGTCATGGTGACTGGTTTTATTAAACTGGATCAAACTTAGTTTTTAGCCAGCTGGGTTGATTCACTCAATAAAGCCTGTTTCGCCTGTTGCTGACTTGCCGCAGAAAGCGCAGGGTTAGAAGCAACAATACGGTCTGCATTGGCTGCATTAGCTGCTGCAATCGCTGCAGTCTGCAAAACGATTGGACGGTTTGAATTATTAAAGGTATAGCGAATGCCAGTACGCGGACTTGCAATGGTCACCTGACCATCTGTACCCGTCTGAACCTGAGCCGTAGTTGGACCAATGGCCTGCTGAACTTTAGCAGGTGTCGTTGTTGCTGTTTCAGCAAAACTTAAAGTCGGGATTGCCAAAGCAGCAACCATCATCGTTTTTAATACTTTTGTCATTGTTTCTTCCACTTTGCGGTGTTCAATCTGCCATTAAATACCATTTAATCCGGTACAGTGCAAACAGTATTCATCAGCTGAAAAGTCCATATACATAAAAAGATCAGGACCATTTGGTCCTGATCTTTTTATAGTTTAGAAACTTAGCAGAAATTAGATCTTGCCATGACACTGTTTGTATTTCAGACCTGAACCACATGGACAAGGTGCATTACGGCTTGCCGGTGCTTCAAAGACTGGTGCAACAGGATTAGCCTGCGCATTTTGTTCAGTGGTGATTTCATCTTCTTCAGCCAGTAATCCATCAAATTCCTGATGAGATAACTGCAAACGCATCGCTTCAGCCTGTGCCTGCTGCTGTGCTTCCATTTCAGCCAGCTCTTCAGGTGTTGGCACATGGATACGTGACAGATCAGTAATGACGTCAGATTTAATCACGCCCAGCATGTTTACAAACAGATTATAGGCTTCTTTTTTGTATTCCTGCTCTGGGTTTTTCTGTGCATAACCGCGTAAATGAATCCCTTGACGCAGGTAATCCATCGCAGCCAGATGCTCTTTCCAGTGACGGTCCAGAGAGTTCAGCATGAAATGACGTTCAAGTGATGCTGCAGATTCAGCACCCATTTGTTCACGACGTGAACGGTAACGGTTTACCACTTCTTCAGTAATTCGCTCAACCAGTGCTTCTTCATCTAAACGACGATCCTGCTCTAACCATTGTGCAACTGGCAGATCAATCGATAAGTCTTCACGTAGTGCAAGTTCCAGACCTTCAATATCCCACTGATCATGAATTGATTCAGGCGGAATATAGTTGGCGATCATGCCCTGCATCACTTCACGGATCATCTCTTCGATATAATCCTGCAATGAACTTTCAGCCAGAATCTCATCACGCTGACTATAGATAATTTTACGCTGCTCGTTATTCACGTCATCGTATTTCAACAGGTTCTTACGAATGTCGAAGTTACGTGCTTCTACTTTACGCTGTGCATTTTCGATTGAGCGTGACACCATTTTGTGTTCAATCGCTTCATCTTCTTTTAAGCCCATTGCACGCATCATGGCAACCACACGGTCACCCGCAAAGATACGCATCAAGTCATCTTCAAGAGACAGGTAGAAACGCGATACACCCGGGTCACCCTGACGGCCCGCACGACCACGCAACTGGTTATCGATACGGCGAGATTCATGACGCTCAGAACCGATAATATGCAAACCACCAGAAGCAAGAACTGCTTCATGATTCGCTTCCCATTCTGCTTTCAGGCGTGCTTCATCTTCAGGGGTTGGGTTTTCAATTTTGGCCAGTAGCGCTTTCCAGTTACCACCCAGCAAAATATCGGTACCACGACCGGCCATGTTAGTTGCAATCGTTACAGCACGCGGTGCACCCGCTTGGGCAATAATATCTGCTTCACGCTCATGCTGTTTGGCATTCAGGACTTCATGTTCAATACCAGCTTCTTTAAGCTTGTCAGAAAGAATTTCCGACGCTTCAATAGTGGCCGTACCAATCAGGATTGGCGCAACACCAGCTTCGTGAACACGTTGAATTTCCTGAATAATCGCGTTGTACTTACCTTCACGATTCAGGTAGATCAAATCGTTCTGGTCATTACGGATCATTGGACGGTGGGTTGGAATGATTACCACATCCAGACCGTAAATTTCTTTCATTTCCGCAGCTTCAGTATCTGCAGTACCGGTCATACCGGATAATTTTTTATACAGACGGAAATAGTTCTGGAATGTGGTGGTTGCAAGGGTTTGGTTTTCCGGCTGGATTTCCAGACCTTCTTTTGCTTCAACTGCCTGGTGCAGACCTTCAGACCAGCGACGGCCTGGCATGGTACGACCAGTATTTTCATCGACGATGATCACTTCACCTTCATGGATGATGTAATGCACGTTACGTTGATACAGATAGTGCGCACGAATCGCAGCAGTCACATGATGCAGCAAATTCAGATTAGAAGCTGAATACAGACTTTCACCTTCAGCCAATAATCCCATTGCAATCAATTCACTTTCAATGGTTTCAAAACCGGTTTCAGTAATTTCAACAGAGCGCTGTTTTTCATCAATCCAGAAATGACCGCCATCCGGTACTTTTTCTTCTTTCTGTGCTTTTAATTTCGGCGGAATGTTATTGATTGCTGCATAAAGCTGGGAAGAATCTTCACTTTGACCAGAGATAATCAGCGGTGTACGCGCTTCATCGATCAGGATCGAATCGACCTCATCGATAATAGCATAGGTCAGACCACGCTGTTTTTTCTCAGCCAGCGAGAACACCATGTTGTCACGAAGATAGTCGAAACCGAATTCGTTATTGGTACCGTAAGTGATGTCTGCTTTATAGGCTTCAGATTTTTCTATCGGATTCTGCATGGAATAGATAATCCCAATGCTTAAACCCAAGAATTCGAACAATGGACGGTTTAACTCAGCATCACGTTGTGCCAGATAGTCGTTCACCGTGATGACATGGACACCCTGCCCGCTCAATGCATTAAGATAACAGGCCAGCGTCCCCATCAGGGTTTTACCTTCACCGGTACGCATCTCGGCAATCTTGCCTTCATGCAGGGTAATACCACCAATCAACTGTACGTCGTAGTGACGCATTCCCATAACACGTTTTGCAGCTTCACGACAGACTGCGAATGCTTCAGGAAGTAACTTATCTAGGCTTTCACCCTTATTATATCGTTGTTTGAATTCTTCAGTTTTTGCAGATAAGTCTGCATCGCTTAGGGCTGATATCGTCGGCTCGAGCGCATTAATCTTGTCTACGATTTTACGCATGCGTTTGAGTTCGCGCTCATTTTTGGTACCGAAGATTCCTCCGATCAGACTTGCCAACATGAATAGACTCTCTAAATCTTGCTTGTCAAATAAATATGTTCTTAGTCGTTATTATGGTGCTAGAAATTTGAACTACAAGGGTTTTGCCAGAAAACCAATGAAAAAAACTCATCCTTTGTCCTAGCCCTGAGACCTAAGGCAAAGTAATGTAGCAAATTTTACCCATGCAATATAGTTAATTAGACGACTGATTTGTCTGATTCTGAATCGACAGCCTATTTCTTTATTCGGTTTATTCATAAGAAATTCTAAAAACACTATTTTTAATCATAAAAAAATTGGTTCATATTTATTCTCATCGACACATTACAAGATCAATTGAGGCAAGAAAATGAGTTTACGTTTAGGCGATACCGCACCGAATTTTGAACAGCAATCTAGCGAAGGCTTAATTAACTTTTATGACTTTCTAGGCGATAGTTGGGGCATTTTATTTTCACATCCAGCAGACTACACACCTGTATGTACCACTGAACTGGGCTTTACCGCGAAACTGAAAGACGAGTTTACAAAACGTGGCGTGAAAGCAATTGCCCTTTCTGTTGATGATGTTGAATCCCATCACGGTTGGATCAAAGACATCAATGAAACTCAAGGTACTACCGTTAACTTCCCGATCATTGCCGATCAGGACCGTAAAGTATCTGAGCTGTATGACTTCATTCACCCGAACGCGAGTGAAACCCTGACTGTACGTTCTCTGGTAATCATTGATCCAAACAAAAAAGTGCGTCTGATTATTACCTACCCTGCATCAACAGGTCGTAATTTCCATGAAGTATTACGTGTAGTCGACTCTCTGCAATTAACCGACAATCATAAAGTTGCAACTCCAGCAAACTGGCAACATGGCGATGATGTGGTGATTGTACCTTCATTAAAAGATGAGGAAGAAATCAAACAACGCTTCCCGAAAGGTTATAAGGCAGTGACTCCATACCTACGTCTGACACCACAGCCTGAGCGAGGATAAGCGAAGCACTGCTTCGCCCGAGCGCAAGACCCACAGCTATGCTGTGGGTGCAAGAGGATAAGCTAAAGGTTGTTCTATCCTTTTTGAATAGTAAAAAACCCCAATCAACTCTCCACCATGAAAATGAAAATCGTCATGCATCAACCATCATTTTCATGTTTAGTTTGATACCCACCGACGAGCCGGGTTTTCGAACTTTTCCCATCAAGCCTGTCTTCGGACAGGATTTTTTTTGGAAAAGCCGATATGCTGTTGAAGAGAATGATTAAAAAGGTGAGTTAGGTTGCAATGAAAAATAATTATGTACTTCTTCTGGTTTCCACGCTTGTTTTATCCGGCTGTACTCCAGCGCTGCCTGAACAGGAACGCCCAATGCATTGGGGACAGGAACTGCATGAAGAACATAATTTTTATCAGATCAGCGATGAACTCTACCGGAGTGAACAGCCGAGCGATGAACTGACGCCCTTATTAAAACGATATGCCATTAATGTGGTGATCAACCTGCGTTCACGCGATAAAGATACGGATATTTTGTCAAATGAAGACCTCAAGCTTAAACATGTTCCCATTCATACCTGGGCTATGAATCGCGAGGATTTACTGAACGTAATGCAGTTGATTCAACAGGCACGACAAAATAATGAAAAAATACTTTTACACTGTTATCACGGTTCAGACCGTACCGGTGCCAGTGTGGCCATGTACCGGATTATTTTCCAGAACTGGCGCATTGAAGACGCAGTACGGGAAATGAAGCATGGCGGTTATGGCTTTCATTCCATTTGGCGCAATATTGAAAAATTATTTATCCCTGAAAATGTAAGATGGATTCGCGAGCAACTCACGAATCCATCTACAGAAACTTCGGTTAAGTAAGAGAATTAACGCTTATCTAACGGCACCCAGTCATTCACCCAGGCTGATTTCATGTTCAGGCTGGCATCAGACGCGATTTTCTTACGCAGTGCATCTGCTGTTTCACGGTCTTTAGATGGACCGACCATGATACGCACACCTTTAGATGTCTGGCTCTTGGTGACCTTGTAGCCTTTGGCTCGCAGTTTGGCCGCAATGGCATCAGCATTGGCTTCATTGGCAGCCAATGCCACCTGCACCATCCACTGTTTATCACTTTCACCTTCAAGAAGTTTACGGGCTTTTTCAGCTTCAGCCTTTTTCTTGGCCTCTTCTGCTTTATGTTTCTCTTCAGCTTTGCGCTTTTCTTCTGCCTTACGTTTTTCTTCAGCAGCTTTATGCTCAGCTTCTTTTTTCTTTTCAGCCGCTTTGTGCTCTTCCTCGGCCTTACGTTTTGCTTCAGCTGCCTTATGCGCTTCTTCAGCTTTACGTTTCTCTTCTAGCTTACGTTTTTCTTCTGCAGCCTTCTGCTCTGCCTGTTTCTTGGCAGTATCAGCTGAAGTTTGGGCTTTTTGCTGCTCAAGTTTCTGCTGTTCTAACTTTTTTTGTGTAGCAGCCTTGTCTTCAGCCAGACGTTTTTGCTTCGTCTGTTCATCTTCTGCCAGCTCAGGTGGAATATTGTCTGAACTTTGCTGTCCCATACGATGGGCATTCAAAGCAGCATATTCTTCAGCCGCACGACGTGCTGCATCTGCCTCAGCCTGCTGTTGCATGGCTAAAAATTCAGCTGCACGGGCTTCCTGTTCAGCCACTGCTTTTTCGCGGTCACGACGCTGCTGTTCCAGCAAACGTTTTTCTGTTTCCACATCGACTGTTAAAGAACCTAATGAATTGTTGACTGTATCTTTTGATTCTACTTCTGCAGCCAGTGCCGGGTTTTGCTGACGATCCTGATGAATTTCATTTTGGCCTTTCAGGAGTAATGCTGCCAATAAAACACCACCACCTAGTAAAACAACGCCACCCATCCAGCGTTGTTTGTTATTCATTGACATTCTTCCAAATACTCCCATACCGCTTCTAAGGTATGAAATGATCCACATACCAAAATCAGCTGATTATTCTCTGTTTCATCCAGCGCTGATTTAAAAGCTAATTTTACATTGTCAAATTGTTCTATCAATTCACCTTGCAATGCATCAGTCAAAAGTGTGACCTCTGCCGCACGTGGCACAGATAATGGTGCAATTTTCCACAAATGAACAGTGTCTTTCAACAACTTGACGACAGAATTTATATCTTTATCTGCCAGCATGGAAAATACACAAATGACTTCTTTATATTTCTTTTTGTAATTTAAATAATTGCGTAATTGTTTTAACAGGAACTCTACCCCATGCGGGTTATGTCCGGCATCAAAAATTACGGTCTTATTCTGAATTTCTCGGACTTCAAAACGTCCCGGCAATTTAGCTGCCTGAATTCCTTCCGCAATCGCTGTCTGGTTGACTTCCAAACCACTCAGCAAGATCGCTGCAACCGCTGTCGAAATATTATCCAGCGCCAGTGAACCTGTTGGCAATTTTAAAGTCGTACCCGACGATGCAAAAGCCCAGGTTTTGCCATCTTCAAAGGCTTCATAGAAATAATCACGGTTGATAGCATACAACGGCGCATTGCATTCAGCAGCTTTATCCAGAATGGCTTGCGGAATATCTTGCTGACCACCAAATATCACGGGAATATTCGGACGGATAATACCAGCTTTTTCAAAAGCAATTTTTTCAATGGTATCACCGAGCCAGTCGGTATGATCCAGTCCGATATTGGTGATGACTGCAACATCCGGATTAACCACATTCACGACATCCAGACGGCCACCCAATCCGACTTCCAGCACCCACACATCACACAGTTCATGTTTAAAAATCACAAATGCAGCAAGTGTGGTTGCTTCAAAGAATGACAGGCTTAAATCGCATTCGCGACGTGCCCGATCGACTTCAACAAAAGCATCAATCAGCAACTGGTCTTCGACTTCAACCCCACGTAATTTCACCCGTTCATTAAAACGATATACATGAGGAGACTGATACAGTCCGACCTTAAAACCCTGAGCATTGAGAATGGCAGCCAGAGTCGTGGTCGTTGAACCTTTACCATTGGTTCCGGCAACCGTCAGGACTTTAGCCTCCGGATTGATCACGCCCAGCTTTTCAGCCACAGGAATAACACGTTCCAGGCCTAAATCAATCCCCGTAACGTGAACATGGCTCCAATAATCGAGCCATGTATCAAGTGAATCAGTTGCTAATGGTGCTGTGTTCAAGGCAGGTTCATCAATTTCGTGATAATACGATAAACTGTATCACGTAATGCATGACGGTGAACAATCTGATCGATTACACCATGATCAAGCAAATATTCAGCACGCTGGAACGGTTCGTCCAGTTTTTCACGTACAGTTTGTTCGATCACACGTTTACCCGCAAAGCCGATCATGGCTTTCGGTTCAGCCAGATGCACATCACCCAGCATGGCTAAAGACGCAGTTACACCACCATAAACTGGGTGGGTCAATACCACCACATAAGGCAGACCTGCTTCTTTCAAACGCTGAATCGCTGCTGAAGTACGTGCCATTTGCATCAAAGACAGCATACCTTCCTGCATACGTGCGCCACCAGATGCTGCAAAACAGATCAGAGGTTGATGCATTTCAATCGCACGCTCCGCTGCCTGCACAAAGCGGTCACCCACTACAGTGCCCATAGAGCCGCCCATGAAGTCAAACTCAAATGCGGTTGCAATCATTGGCACGCCTTTCAGCAGACCTTGCATTACGATCAGTGCTTCAGTTTCACCTGTTTTCTTTTGTGCTTCCGACATACGGTCTGGATAAGCTTTGCTGTCGACAAATTTCAGTGGATCTTTGGCCGTAAATTCCTGACCCATTTCAGTCTGTACCTGATCAAAGAACCAGTTCAGACGGTCACGTGCTTTCATTTTCAGATGTTCATCGCATTGTGGACAAACATAAGCATTAAATGACATTGCAGTACGTGTCACCAAAGCATGACATTCAGGGCACTCAATGGTTGGCTCTGTGAATGTCGCTTTTAGGGTGGTTTGCTCATCAGGTACATGAATGCCCGGAACAATACGCTCCGTCCATGGGGTCGATGGGCTCAGAATTTTGCCTGATTTCACTTGTTGACTCATACTATAACTCATCGAGCGCTGCTCGAAGCTCCTTGACTTTATTCACCGTCGCAATAACGGCTTGTTCTGGCGCGAGGGTTGCAAACTGTTTTACAAACGCACTTCCCACAATAACTGCATCGGCAGCAACACCCATCGCTTTCGCAGATGCAGCATCACTGATACCAAAACCCACGCCTACAGGAACATCTGTCTCTGCCTTAATTTTCTGAATACGTGCAGCGGCTTCAGATACATCCAATGTCGCAGCACCCGTCACACCTTTCAACGACACATAGTAAATAAAGCCACTGGCCTGTTTCACTACATGCTGAATACGCTCATCAGTTGAGGTCGGAGCCAACAGGAAAATCTGATCCATTTCATATTTTTCCAGCACCTGCCCCAAATCTTGAGCTTCTTCAGGAGGAAGATCGACCAGAAGCACGCCGTCGACACCGCATTCATAGGCATAAGCCACAAACTTTTCATAGCCAATGACTTCAACCGGATTGAGATAACCCATGAGTACCACTGGTGTTTCGCGGTCTTTCAAGCGAAATTCTTTCACCATGTGCAGGGCATCCAAGGTATTAGTGCCACCGGCCAGCGCGCGTTCAGCGGCCAGAGCAATCACCGGACCATCTGCCATTGGATCTGAGAAAGGAAGACCCAGTTCAATCACGTCGACGCCAGCGTCCACCATCTGGTGCAGCAAAGGTACGGTTACCTCTGGATGCGGGTCACCAGCCATAACATAAGAAACTAAAGCTTTACGCTGTTGAGATTTAAGTTGTCCAAATCGTGTGGCTAAACGTGACATAGGGCTGAGCTTTCCTTAAGGTGTTTCAAACTTGAGACATTGACTATGTAGAAATACAAGACATCGCATTGTAACGCTATTTTTTGTACATTGAACAGTGTGCAACATCGACCTCTGGCATTTCATTTCCTGTGCGAGGATTTCAGAACAACCCGAAGGGATCTATTTACGATTATTTTGATTTTTTTCTCAATGATCAAAGATGCCTAATTTTGGCATTCCCTAAAATGTTGAATATTTAGATAAACTTATTTTTATCATGGAAAAATTAATAAAAATGCAGATGTTAGCGCATTCATTTAAAGTTTTCTGAAATTGCAAAACCTGTTTTATACTAGCCCCATTCTCTTATTTTTTTATCTCCTATGCAGACTGACTCTGAAGGTACAGTGCAGGCACGCGCCATTGCACTGTTGCCGCTTATTGTATTTTTAACCATCTTTTTAGGTAGCGGGATCTATCATTCTCTGATCGGAACTGAATTTGCGTTTTATCAGATTAAAGCGCCTGTTGCTGCCCTGCCCGCGATTATCTTGGCTGCATTAGTGTATCGTGGCAAACTCAATCAGGGTATTGAAGAATTTCTGAAAGGTGCCAGCCATCCTAACCTGATTCTGATGTTCATGGTATTTATGCTGGCCGGTGCTTTTGCCAGTGTCAGCAGTGCGATTGGCAGTGTTGATGCCACCGTACAGATGGGCCTGTCTGTCATTCCTCCGAGTTTTGTCTTACCGATGCTGTTTGTGATTTCGGCATTTATTGCGACGGCGATGGGTACCTCTATGGGAACCATTGCCGCCTGTGCACCCATTGCCTTTGGCTTTGCACAAGTGACCGAGATTCCGGTGGTTTATGCAATTGGCGCCGTGGTCGGTGGGGCGATGTTCGGTGATAACCTGTCCATGATTTCGGATACTACCATCGCTGCAACCAGCAGCCAGAAAGTGCAGTTACGTGACAAATTCAGCGTCAATGTCTGGATTGCTGTGCCGGCTTCTATCGTCACGATTTTGATCTATATCTTCAATACTGGTAGTTCTAGTCCAGTGGAATACAAGGACTTTAACTGGATCCTGGTCCTGCCTTATATTGCGGTCTTTTTACTGGCTTTTAGCCGTCTGCATGTTCTGGCGGTTTTAACCATCGGTGTCGTGTTATCGGGTTTATTCGGGCTATTTGCTACGCCAGATTTCAATATCCTCAAGCTGAACACTTCCATTTATGATGGCTTTGTCGGCATGTTTGAAGTGGCATTGTTATCCATGTTCCTGGGTGGCCTGTCTGCGATCATGCAACGTGAAGGTGGTTTACGCTGGCTGATCGAACGCATCTACGCGCTGACCCGCTTATTTAAAGTGGGCCGTCAGCGGGCCGGTGAAATCGGGATCAGTTTCTTGGTCGTATTTTCGAATCTGTTTGTAGCAAATAACACTGTCGCGATTATTCTGGCTGGTGATATGGCCCGTGAAGTGGCGAAAGAATATGGGGTTGATCCGAAACGTGCCGCCGCCCTGATGGATATTTTCTCCTGTGTGGTACAGGGGCTGATCCCTTATGGCGCACAATTATTACTGGCCTGTTCGATTGCCAAACTTTCTCCAGTCGAGCTAATCGGGGGCGTGTATTACTGCTGGATTCTGGCAATATTTGCGGTGATCGCAATTACTTTCCGATATCCTAAATTAAAAACAGCTTAAATTAAGTCATGAGATAAAGCGGCCAATGATGGCCGTTTTTTTATGCCTGATCCTGTTTTAATTGTTTTCTATATTGCAATAAAGTCCTGCCTGTTGCTGCCTTATAAGCGCGGGCTAAAGCGGACTGGTCAGAATAATCCAGTTGTTGGGCGATTTCGGTCAGGCTTAGGGGCTGATGCAATAAGCTTTCACAACGCCTGATCCTTTCCTGTTCCAACAATTTTTTAAAAGAACTACCTTGCTCATTTAGCTGACGCTGCAAGGTTCGAGTCGATACAAACAGTTGCTCGGCCAGCTGTTCAATTTTAATCGCCTGTTGTCTGCTTCTTAGATGCTCCGCAACCACTTTTTGAGCCTGAGTCAAAATACTTTCTACAGGTGGTTTGGCTGCAATCGCTTCTTCAGCCTGACGAATCAATAACTGTAATAACATTGGATCGGCCTGTTCCGATTTCAGGCTCAGTCCCTGTATATCCAGTTCAAAGCCATAATCCTGCTGTGAAAACTGCACTTCCGCAGCATAGAATTTTTGATAGTGAATTCGGGCAATTTCTGGCGCATGAGCAAAACGCACCCGACGCAAGAGCAAAGGATGATCCTGCAAAATAAAACGTCCCAATTGCACCATGGCTGCGATAGTTAGCTCATTCAGCAGGTTATAACGCTCATCCTGATAAATCCAATACAATTCAATACTCTGCGCATGCTGTCTTAGTTGCAATGGGACAAATTCACTCCCATCAATGACCAGTCGCTGAAAACGCATGATGTAGCCGATGATCTCAGGAATACTGCTGCTTTTGGATACCATATAGCCCAGCACACCAAAATGTTCTGGCCGAATACATTGCACAATTTCAAAAATTAACTGTGGACACGCTAGCTGTTTTTGGGTTCTTAACAGGATGCTATTGAGAAAATCCAGCGGAACTTGTGTATCAAAAGGCTGATCAATCAGTCCAATGAGCTGAGGTCGTAGATCTGCAAGAAACTTTGCGGTTAAAGGTTCTATATTTAAGCTACGTAAATAGGTGGCCCATAGCTGGATATAGCCATTGGAGATTTTGATGTCCTGCATGAGCGCGTCCCTGTCTCCGCTGCGAATGTATATTTTATTTTTCTCTGGCGTAAAATGTATAAAAATTGGCCATATCTGTCAAAACAATTTGTGCAATTCTGAACATACTGTCAGCATCTCCAGAAAAAGAATGAAAGCAGATGAACGCACCTTTAAAATCTTCTGTACAGCCTGTGGTACGCAGTAATCTTGATTTTAAGCTGAGTGAAATTCCGCGTTACTGGTTTGGTGGCGATCCATTCCTGACCCGTATGTTTGATGCACTGAGTCTGACCTTTCCAGACGGTGAACGTTATTTCATTCAGAGTGTGCGTCTGTTCCGCGACCAGATCAAAGATCCAGATCTACAAAAACGGGTAGCTGATTTTATCCGTCAGGAAGCCCAGCATGGCATTGCCCACGACAAGATGAATAACCTGATGCGGGAACAAGGCATGCCGGTCGATCAGTTTATTCAGCGTCTGAACTACATGATGAGCTATGACCTGAAGAACCGTTCACCTGAGTACAATATTGCAGTCACTGCCGCCGCGGAACATTTGACCGCGCTCATGGCTGAAACTTTTTATGGACAAAAAGATACTTTAAGAAATGCCCATCCTTTTGTTCGTGCCATGTTTGCCTGGCATGCGATTGAGGAAATGGAACATCGTGATGTTGCTTTTGATGTCATGAAAGATGTAGCAAAAACGCCAGAATGGCTGCGTCAATACACTTTGCTCATCACGACTTTTCTGATGTTTGGTTTTACCATTTACCGTGCCAATGTCATGTTGAAACATGATGGCTTTAGCCCGCTGCAACGCTTGCAAATGAATATCCGGGGCTTACCTTGGTTCTTTGGCAAAAAAGGGACTCTGACTCGTATGGGTAAACAGTATCGTGACTGGTTTAAAAAGGATTTCCATCCATCCCAGCACCCAGTGATTGCTCAATATGAGGTTTGGGTAAAAACGCTGGCAGAAACCGGTGACCCGATTCAGGCAGGAGAAGCCTTCTGGCAAGCTGCAGAAGATTAAACCTAGAAATCAAAAAGCCTTCAAAATCGAAGGCTTTTTTAGATTTAGAAGTTGGAAAAATGAATTACCATTTGGCATAGTGCTGTTCTAAAAGTCCATATTCATTGACCAGTACAATCTCCTGACCATCTTGTCGGATAGTCCCTGATACTTTTGCCTGCCACTGGCTAAACTGGCTGCCGACCAGACGCAGATTCAGATTTTCATAACGGCGCCAGCCTGTGTGTACATTCAGGTTCAAGCAGCCATCCAATGACTGGATGTTCCAGCATTCGTCAGATTCCTGCTGAAATAACACATCCGCCACAGGATAAATTTTGCCATTTACCCACAAACAGTTTTCATTACCAAAGCTTTCATTGACACCGGAAGCGAGATTGATCCCGATACGGTTACGATTGGCATCCCAGAAATTACAGGACAACCAGAACCAGGCAGTTTCAGGACGCAAAAAGCCACAGGTATCATCCAAAGAGGCGAAGGTGCGCTCATTAAACTGGATGGTTTCACCCTGCTTATTTACGAAATAACCTTCACAACCCAAAGTGGTCAATTTCTGGGTATAGGTCCAGCCATTGATTCCGGTCGGACTGCACATACTCAGCGGATCTGTACCTGCACAAAAAATTCGGGCACTAAGCTTGATTTCACCATATTTGGTCACATGGATATAACGCACCCCATTGGCATGCTGGATATCAATCTGAAAGGGAGATTTATGAAAATAACTATGATTAAACAATGGCTGTTCATCTAGCACCGTATTGCGCGAGAAGAAATTGATCGCATTCCATTCCTGTACTTCATTGGTGCTATGATTATAGATATAGAAAAAACTGTGCCCGGCCCAAGCAATATCCGCAATCGCAAGGCCAATCGTATAATGCTCGTGTTGAATACTACAGAATTTAAATTTTTTATATTTTAGTTGCTTACGCCATCCCTTGAGTACATCACCATAGGGATTTTTGTACTGGTACGTATGGTAATCAATACTTTTTGGAATTTCCTTGAAACGTCCGTAACGTGGTTGTCCATTTTCCTGAATTAAATCCATTAAGACATTCCATCTCAATCAAAAACTATTTTTGCTTGAAGCTATTATGCCGATTATTGAGATTTGATAAAGAATTTTTTAAAACCGTTCGTCAGATCTTCCGGCCAATTCTGCTTAAAATAACCCTTTTAATTTTCTGAATGAGAAACTGATTTTTTGCTGTTTTATCCAGAACTTGAATAGTTTTTATCCCATTTTTAGCCAGATTGCTTCTTCCTCTTAATCTTTAAAAATTTTCCTACCTATAAAAATAAAAAAATCGTGCTAAATGGCTTCAACACGATTTTTCTTATTCCACCCTACCCCCTTTTAGAAAGGAGGGTTTTTCTCCTCTCTTTGAAAAGAGGGGCTGGGGGAGATTTTACATCTCAACCATTTCCACGCCATCAATGCGGGCAACAGTCATCAGGTCTTTATCCCCACGACCAGAAACGGTCGCAATAATGATTTGATCCTTGTCCATGGTTGGGGCAAGTTTAGTGACATAAGCCATCGCATGTGAGCTTTCAAGCGCAGGAATGATCCCTTCGATCTTGGTTAGATCACGGAAACCTTGTAACGCTTCCTGATCATTGATCGGTACATAGTTCACGCGTTCCATATCTTTCAGGAAGCTGTGCTCCGGACCTACACCCGGATAATCCAGACCGGCAGAAATTGAATGCGTTTCAATGATCTGGCCTTCTTTATCAGACATCAGATAAGTACGGTTACCATGCAGTACACCGACGTGACCCGCATTTAGTGGTGCAGAGTGCTTGCCAGTTTCAATCCCTAAACCTGCGGCTTCAACACCATACATTTTCACATCCTGATCGTTCAGGAATGGATAGAACAAGCCCATCGCATTTGAACCACCACCGACACAAGCGACTAACGCATCTGGAAGGCGACCTGCCTGTTCCTGAATCTGACGGCGTGCTTCACGGCCAATGATGGACTGGAAGTCACGAACCAATTGTGGATATGGATGTGGACCTGCCACGGTACCAATCACATAATAAGTTGAGTCAACATTGGTGACCCAGTCACGCATTGCCTCGTTCATGGCATCTTTTAATGTTTTAGAGCCACTTTCTACAGGGACAACTGTTGCACCCAGCAGACGCATACGGTAAACGTTCATCGCCTGACGTTTCACGTCTTCAGCACCCATGAACACCACACATTCAAGACCTAAACGTGCTGCGATGGTTGCAGTAGCTACACCATGCTGACCGGCACCAGTTTCTGCAATAATGCGTTTTTTGCCTGAAAGTTTAGCTAGTAAAGCCTGACCAATTGTGTTATTTACTTTATGTGAGCCAGTATGGTTCAGATCTTCACGTTTCAAGTAAATTTGCGCACCACCCAACTCTTTTGACCATCGTTCAGCATGATATAAAGGACTAGGACGACCTACGTAGTAGGCTAGATCACGGTCGAATTCTGCCAGAAACTGTTCATCATCTTTCATGCGGAAATAAAGCTTTTCCAGATCTTGTAAAGCCGCCATCAGAGTTTCTGACACAAAACGCCCGCCATGGATACCGAAATGTCCACGCTCATCCGGGAATTGGGTATAGTCAATCACGGGCTTGTTGTGATTAGTACTTTGCTGATCCACGATGGACTCCTTGCATAAAGCGTTCTATGAGTTGTTGGTCTTTTATACCTTTTGCGGATTCGACACCACCACTAACATCAACAGCATAAGCCTGTGTGGTGTGAATTGCTTGCTCGATATTGTCCGGGTTTAAGCCCCCAGCCAGGATCAAGGGAATATCTAATTGAGGAAAGGTGCTCCAGTCAAAGCTGTGGCCGGTACCACCTTTTAAATCAGGATGCCATGCGTCTAACAGTACTGCGCTGGCCCCTGCGGTTTGATAACGTTGAATCTCAGCGACTACGTCCAGATCAGGTTTGACCTGAATCGCTTTATACCAGCGACGCCCAACCTGCTTTGCGATAACCTGACATTGTTCAGGGCTTTCATCACCATGAAACTGCAGAATATCCAGCGGAACAGTTTTTAAAATATCCTGGATGTCATCTGCCGTACTATTAACAAATAAGCCCACCACTTGAATATAAGCTGGCACTGCTTTGACCAGCACTTCAGCCTGTGCCTGAGTCACGCTACGTGGGCTCGGTGAATAGAACACGAATCCAATGGCATCACAGCCGGCATCAGCAACAGCTTGGACATCTTCAACTCGGGTGATTCCACAGATTTTGGCACGGGTTCGCATATAGTGTTGGCTCTGATTTACCAAGATATCAAGTAATCTATGAGATTGGGGTGAATCATTGTAATGCAAATCATCGATCTTGCGTAAAGTTCATACGGATTATTCTTGATCTTGATTGTTTAAGTCATAAGCAGACTTTATACTTGCCACAATTTGCAACGAGTCAAGGCCTTAAGGCTTTAGGGAAGTTGGTGCAAATCCAACGCTGCCCCCGCAACGGTAAAAAATGAAAAGCTTGTCTTTATAAATCCTCAGGATTTACACCACTGCATCAATATGTGGGAAGGTGGATAAGTAAGTATGTTTCAATACTGCATTTAAGTCCGGATACCTGCTTGTTGTGTTCTTTAACTCAATCATTCACGGGGAGTGAATGTATGGAGCACATCTCATGTCTATTCCATTTCAACCTACTACCTTGGTAGGTGCGATCGCACTTGCGTTGGGTTTTTCCTCAGCAGTTCATGCTGCAGAGCAAAAAGTTGCAAAAGCCTCTTTAGATACCATTGTAGTCACGGCAACTCGCTCTGCAGAAAACATTGAAAATGTACCTGCGCGAATTTCAGTGATTGAACCTGCGACTCTTGAGCAATCCCCTATTGCTTCATTGCCAAACTTATTGAAAAAAGAGGCTGCTTTAAACGTCGCTCAACTAGGCGGTTATGGACAACAATCCTCTATTTTTATGCGAGGCACAAGCTCGTCACATACACTCATTCTGCGTGATGGCATGCGATTGAATACTGCTTTAAGCAGTTCAGCTTCTCTCCCTTTTATTGATACTACCGATATCAAGCAAATTGAAATTCTGAAGGGTCCAGCATCAGTTTTATATGGTACAGATGCCATTGGCGGCGTCATTCATATGATTTCTAAAACACCTGAACAATCAGGTGCATTTATAACAGGTGAAATTGGCGAGAATAAAACTTACAAATCACTCGTGGGTGCCGATTTAGCTGAAGATGGTTTTTATGCCCAAATCCGTGGTCAACGCCTGGAAACTGACGGAAAATCTGTTCTAGATGATGAAGATGAAAATTACTCCTTTGACCAAAAAGGTTTCAGCACAAAATTTGGCGTCCACAAAGACCAATATGGCTTATCTCTCGATTACAGCCAAAATAAAGGCACAAGTGATTACAATGCAGGTAGCCTCACTTCACAAGATTTTGAAAATGAAATGGTTAACCTGAGAGGACGAATTAACCTAGGCTCACAATTAGAACTCAATGCTCGCTTATCCCAGTTTGACGATCAATTAGATCAAAATGCTACGAATTATCTAGGTCAGGTCGATTATTCATATAGCACTACTCAAGAAGCAGAATTGTATGCCAAACTCAATCTAAATGATCAGCATCATATTTTACTAGGGACAACGTATAGCAATCTTGATGGTGATGTTCTTTCTTATGGAGTTGCCTACAAAGGTGATGTTTCCTCTCAAGGATATTACACACAGCATCAATATCAATCAGATAAACTCAATACACAACTCGGCATCCGTGTTGAAGACAACGAAAAGTATGGCTCTCATACTGTAGGGCAAGCTGCTGCACGTTATGCAATATCACCTCAACTCAGCGTCTATACGAATATTGGTTCAGCTTTTCGTTCACCAAACTTAAACGAGCTGTACAGTGGTGAATCTGCAAATCCAAATTTAAAAGCCGAAGAAAGTCTGTCTTATGAAATTGGCTTAGACCAGGCCCTCACTCAAAACTCATCTGTTTCATTTTCCGTGTATCAAAACGAAGTGGATAACATGATCCAAAAAGTTGATGGCAAGTTAAATAATATCAGCGAAGCAACGCTTCGTGGTGGCGAGCTGGCATGGAACTGGAAACAAGACGATTGGTTCATCGATACTGCTTTTGCGTATGTACAAGCTAAAGATAGCAAAACGAATATTGAGTTAGCTAAACGACCACGTCAAACCCTCACTCTGACCACAGGTTTGGAAAATGAAATTTATGGGATGAGTGCTTCTTGTATCTTGATTGATATAG
>NZ_JAALGV010000088.1:0-22259 GCF_011174875.1 Acinetobacter sp. GFQ9D191M | reverse complement strand
ATCTCTATTTGCAACAGTGCCAAAAATTCTATTTTTTTTAATGTCTTAACTTGTATTTAATATAGGAGATCCCCATAACAACAAAAGCACTACAGGAATACAACAATATGGCGAATCCACAAAAACACTATGCTAAGTTCCACACAAATATTCGATTAGGTCGTTATGACGAAGAAAGTACATTACGTGAAAAACGTGACCTTTTGATTAGCACCTTAAAAGATGAACTCAAAAAGGATCCAAATGGTCCTCAATTTGTTGAATACTTTAATCAAGGTAGTTATGCCTTGGGCACAGGGATTAAGCCTAAGAATGGAGATTATGATATTGATGTAGGAGTTTTATTAGATTGTGACAAAGAGGAATATGGCTCAGTAGAAATTAAAAAAATTGTTAGAGATGCTTTAACTCATTCAAATAGAACTGTAACGATCAAACGACCTTGCGTAACTGTCACTTATCTCAAAAATGGTAGTCCCGATTATCATGTAGATCTGCCCATCTACGCTGAAGACGACAAAGGCAATATGTATCTAGCTCGAGGTAAGGAATTCTCCTCTGAAGACCTTAAGACTTGGGATATTTCAAATCCTACTGAACTTACCGATACAATTTTGGGAAAATTTGAAGATGATTCAGATTTACGTCATCAGTTTAGACGATGTACTCGCTACTTGAAACAATGGCGAAATGAGAAAGGTCTAGATTTTTTTAAGAGTATTGCTATCACTACAGCTGTATATGAGCATATAACAGCTGAAGATTATGAGAATGATAATAAGGTATTACTTTCTATAGTAAATAATGTATTAGATCAATTCACTACCTTTAGCATTGATCCAGAAAATAACGAGTATTACTTCAGACTCGTAATTAATTTACCTGCACATCAAGGTGTAGACTTACTCGAAAAATTGACCCGAAAACAAATGGAGCACTTAAAATCAAAACTTGAAGATTTAAAATCATCTTTAGAAGCTGTAAATGAGGAAACTGATACAGTAGAAGCTTGCAAAATTTTAAATAAAACTTTTGGAAGACAATTCCCTATCCCTGAAATACAAGAAGTGTCCGAACCAGTAGTACAAACTTATTACACTCAAGAAGGAAAATCTGCTTAGGAAAACTCAATGTTTTTTGATAACCCAAAGTTAGACAATATTGAAAAGCTATTAAGTGAACATGGAGCTCAAAATATCCATGTCACTTCTATTACTAAGGATTGGGTTAATCTAAAATTTGATTTTCTCATTAATACACAACAGGTTTGCCTTGGTCTAATTTTTCAAAATAGAGCTAATTGGACGATACCTCCCATTTTTAGAATATTGACACGACCAATGTCTGCCTTAGATCATGTGAGTCAAAGTGGGGAAATTTGTACTACGGATCATCAAGGTGAAAACTTTGAAGGCTATAGACATAAAGAACTTATTACTGAATTCTTTGAAAGGGCTATAGATATACTCAAGCAATCTTTTATTAATTTTCAATTAAACAACCGAGTAAGCTTGTATAACGAACTAGAAGGATATTTAGGCAGCACTCAAAATATAAATGAGGATGTAATATTACATTGCGACCCTACTTCTACATTTAATTTATATGGTTGGTTAAGAAAATCATCAAAAGGGAATCATCAAATATTAGAGCATATTGATGATGGCGATAGTTCTTACATAAACCACAACCAGCTCACAAAAGTAAAAATTCATAAGATATTATTAGAAGATGCTTCTGTTTTCCCCATACCAGATATAGGAGATTATTTTAATGAGGACTATTTTCTAAAAATTGTTAATACCCTCTCTAATGAGAACAAACGATCTTTGTTAAAACAAGGCAATCATTATGCCCTAGTGGGAATTCCAAATGAACATGGATTTGCTTATGTGATTTTTTATTATGCCATTTGGTATTCTTTCAAAGAAAAAGTATCCTTCAAAGGCTTTAAAGTCTCTTTAACACAAAGAGCGTGGATAGATTATTTATTAAATAGAACGGGGCAAGAGAAAAAAACAAGACATATAGCGATTATCGGATGTGGGGCTTTAGGCTCAAAGATTGCAGAGATATTAGCTCAAACAGGCGTAAATAAATTTTCTTTCATAGATCCAGAGCTTTTAAAAACAGATAATATTTATCGTCATTCTTTAGGTTTGCAGTATGTTAATACCTATAAATCTACTTCTTTAGCTAATAAGTTTTTAATAGAAAGGCCCGGATTAACTATTTTTCCATTCGTAAGCCATGGTGAAAGCTGGATAAAATCAAAAATTACTGAAGATATTGATACTATCATCATAGCAATTGGCCATACTCCTACTGAGATTTCTCTCGTAAAAACTATTTATGAAATAAGTGCAAACATTCAAGTAATAATAGGCTGGTTAGAACCTTATGATTTAGGTGGACATTTTATTTCTTTCAATAATAAACATGTAGGATGTTTAAACTGCTTATATTTTGATGAAAAATCAAATAAAAGTCTTACCCCTATGTATAAATATGTACAATCTGGACAGCTAATTGCTAAAAATATTACAGGGTGTGCTGGTGCATTTACCCCCTTCTCTTCTTTAAATTGCATGAAGCTAGCAAGCTATATTTCTGAATATGTCCTGAATCAACAATTAGGATTTGTTTCTATTTCTGGCGACAATCAGAATGCAAATAAAAATGGAATAATTACTACCCCTTTTTATAATTCAGTAAATAATTCAAATGGAATTAATATATTGAATTTAAAAGAAATTTATAAAGAAGTATGCCCATGTTGCAATACATAACTCAAGGGAGGATTAAATGTGACACACCTACAGGCCAAGTCTTTATTATTCAAGCAAATGTTTTAAAGAGTTTAAAGCAATTTATACAATTAGAATCAGATTCTCCAGAATCGGGTGGCATTCTAATTGGAAGAACAGACATAGAAACTAAAGCTAAAATCATTGAAAGCTTTACCTCTCCTATGGAAGGAGACTGTCAAACACGTATGTCTTTCTTTAGGTCAAAGTCCCACCAATATGCTTTAATACAAGCTTGGAACGAATCTAAAAAATTCTATAATTTTCAAGGCCTATGGCATACACATCCTGAAGATGTACCAACACCCTCTCCAACCGATTTAAGGGATATAGATACTGTTCTAAATGGCATTACCAATCTTAATGACCCAGTTTTATATTTAATAATCGGAAGAGTAAAAACTGGAATCTGGATTGGTAGAAAAAATTTTAAAATCAAACTGTTAGGTTATATTGAGTTAAATTGAAAATGCAACTAGACCCATCCCTAAGTTTACAGACTTCTTTATCAGCAATAGATGATTTATCAAATGCAAATAAATATATAGAAGAAATTTTAAAGCATATTTGTATAGATTCATTAGGTGTATTAGTTGATGAAGAACGTAAAAATATAATTTTTGTCTTATTGAAAAATAAAAGCCCTGAAAGTTTTTTCCGTATAATTCTCAATTATGATGATACTTTAACTTTTGTCCGAAGATTGCTTGCCAAAAAAATTTCCATTTATGCACGCTTTCTTCAAGGTCACATAATTGATGCCCACACTCTACATGATTTTGAAAAGTTAAAAGAAACATGGAATTTAACCTCCTCTCAAGAGAGCGAAGTTAAAGATGTAGATTTTGTTCCTAGAAAGATTCCTAAACAAAAACCAAACCCTGTAAACCAATTAGAATATTTCATAAAAAGAATTTTTGATTTTGAGCATCTTACAGGTAGGGGTAACGATTTATCTGAAAAAGATAAAAACCAGATTTATCTCTCAAGTCATGGCCGATGTATGTTTAAAGGATGTGGTGCAAAATTAAACATAGATGAAATAACTGGATTTGAAGGTACATATGGCGTTTTAGCTCATAATGTTGCAGCATCAGAAAATTCTACTCGCGGTATCCCCTTCTTCTCATATCAACTATCAGATGATCCAACGAATATTTTATTATTATGTGAAAAACATCATAGGTTAATTGATAAAGTTGCTGGCGCAGAATATACAGCTTCAAGACTCTCGCAAATGAGAAGTAATTTCACAGCACAATGCGAAGATTTATTAGATTCTTTAAGCTTTACTCCTATGCCAGTGTATTTATTTTTCTGGCCCGTGAATCGCAATATTCCTCAGTCTCCTTCACGACGTGATATTGCAAGCTGCCTTCTCCCATTAAAATCTATTTTGCATAAAGATAAGACACTAATTCATGAACCATTACCAGCTCATTTAAGAGCTTCAGCTGATGAGTTCTATAAAAAGTATTTTTTAGAAGAATTTGAAGTTCAAACAGAACAATTACTTAGGGAAACTAAATTTGATGATAAGAGAGTAGCTATTTTTGGCTTCGGCCCTATGCCATGCCTAATAGCATTAGGAAGTAAATTAGGAAATAAAGGGAAATTTATACCTATGCTTATGTATAGGGATGGAAGTTGTTGGATGTGGCCTGATCTTATATGTACAACCAAAGCGTATGAAATTAATAATTTCAGTGAAATAGAAGATTGTACTGAAATTACTATTAGATTGAATCTCACTGCTGATCCAGAAACCTCTAAAAATAAGGCTGTTGAATTAGGACATCCGGTAATTAATATTACTGCTAAACCAGAATATATGGGGAATGGAGCAATAAGAAATCCTGAACGAGGACTAAGTTTCATGCAAGATATTCATGCGTTATTTCATAGTCTAACAGATAAAGGAATTACCAAAATTCATGTCTTACCATGTGCATCCAATGCTGCTTGTATATGGTTTGGACAAGCATTTGATCTGCATCATCCTGAAATGGTTATTTATGATTACTTAAATAATTCAATGGTTCCAAGACTTCAAATTCGAAATAATGGAAGCAAGAATGAAATCGCTGTAATTTAAACAGTATATTTGATAGTACTTTCATACCATTAGATTTAAATATGACATTAGTAAATGGAGTTTAGCTCTAATGGGGCTTTGTTGCATAAATATCTAAGACTATGATTTTGTTTAATTTATTTTTGGATTAAAATTTAAACAAATCCTTAAAAATCAGTATCTTGAAGAATGTTTATACAACAAAGCCGTTTTAAACTAAAAAATGTTTGTAATACTATTTTATTTAAATCACTCTGCGATCTAGGTATTAAATTTAAGACTTTCCATGGTTTTAAATAATCTTGCAGATTTTTTTGTGGTTCGAGAATATTTAAATCTTTATTAATATCAAAATTTGAGGGAATTCCATTTGTATTTTTTGCTAATAATTCCTTAACTAAATTTGTTGGAATAGCTCCATTTAAATGAACGTGTAAATCACCCTTAGGAAGATTCACTATCATATCTTCATTAATTTTTTGTAGTGCAGACATAAGTGTAGAAATTAATATAGCTGATTGAATTTTATCATAAAATCTATTTCCAAGTTATTTATTTTTAAATTTTTCTATTTCAATTCTGAATGGCTTTGTTGCACAAACCTATCTGTAAAGGGTTTTTCAGCGATATAATTTTCAAATGAAGAAGCCTACACACAAAATCTACCGCACAACCAATTGGCCCGCATATAACCGAGCACTCATGAGTCGAGGAAATATTGCCATTTGGTTTGATCCTGCTACGCAATGATATGCTCCATCAAAAGGCAAACAAGGGCGAAATCAAATCTACTCCGACGCAGCCATCCAATGCTGCTTAATGATTAAATCCTTATTCCGTCTGTCTTTACGTATGGTCACTGGCTTTGTGCAAAGTCTGATTAAACTTTGCGGATTAAATTGGATAGCTCCAGATTACACCACGCTTTGTAGAAGACAAAAGCATATTGATATTGTAATCAGCTACCAAAAAAGTAGCGATGGGCTGCATCTACTCATGGACTCTACAGGCATGAAGTTTCTAGGTGAGGGCGAATGGAAACGCAAGAAACATGGACCTGAATATCGTCGCCAATGGCGTAAACTTCATATTGGTATAGATGCTAAAACCCTACAAATACGAGCAGTTCAGCTTACAACCAATAATGTCAGTGATTCACAGGTGCTTGGTGATTTACTTAATCAGATTCCACAAGATGAGCGGATTGACTCTGTTTATACCGATGGGGCTTATGACACCAAGCAATGCCGTCAGGTCATTGCAGATCGGCAAGCGCATGCGGTGATTCCACCTAGAAAAAATGGAAAGATACAAAGAGTAGCTCGCTAGAGCGAAATGAATTACTTCGAACAATTAAACATTTAGGCAGGACACTATGGAAAAAATGGTCAGGCTATCATCGGCGAAGTTTGGTTGAAACTAAGATGCATTGCATCAAATTATTAGGAGATAAACTCAGTGCAAGGAGTTTTGATAGCCAAGTGAATGAGATCCATGCACGTGTAGCAGTCCTTAACAGATTTACGGAATTAGGTCGACCACTTACCCAAGTTACGCCTTAAATTTGGCTCAATTAGGGGCGCTTTGCATTTCAAATCTTTGTGCAACAAAGCCACTTCAAAGTAGAAATGTCTGGTCTGGATTGTTGCCACTCTAATTTGAGTTTAAAAAAGCTAGCAAATCTGCTAGCTTTTTAAGATGATTATTCTATTTTTTAGAATTTAATAAACCAAAGAAGTTCTCTCCATCGTTCTCTAAGTCTTCAAAAAACTTATAAAACGATTGGGCAATAGCCTTATTTTTGACAATAATACCCACAGGCACTGTTGTTAAAATATTTGTGGATGAATCACTAACGTGAATAATCAAAACACAAAAAGAGTCTTTCATAACCAAAAGCTCAAAATTACCGTCAAAAACTACACTACTTTCCTTAAACGTTAGAAAGTGCTTGGCTCCTGCCTCAGCTGTGATTAGTTTTTTATAACTTGCGATTGATTGTTTATCATTTCTGTATGCCACTGGTAAGAAGCATTTAAAGTTTTTGGTAATTGTGGTTGTCGATAAACGATCAATAAAATCACTAAATCTATCTGACTTACCCCAAAATTCATCTGATGGAGCTAACCAATACAGCTGTTTATCATCATTATTCTGGTCTTGATATTGTTTGATTGTTTTGAAAAACAGGTCTGAATTTTCCTTAGAATATATTGGCCCGATAAAGTATTCATTGGATTTGTGTTCTAGCTTAAATAAGCGATCTAAATTAAGCTTATTCTCGCTAAAAATAGATTCAACTGAAAAAGTATCCTCCATATCTAATTCATGGAGTACCTTTAGAATATCCTCAATATTTTGTGGCTTCTTAGCTGATCTAAGAGCAGCGTAAAGAGAATCTTCGATTTTGTTAAGATTTTCCATGTGATTAAAATCACTAATCTCTGTAGGTGTATAATTCTCATCAAGCGTCAATGGTAATGTAAAACGACGAGAATGGTCTCGCAATTTTTCCACTTGGCTCATTTTATACAGTTGCAGCTTCTTTTCATCCACTGATGGATTCAACTTAACTAATCCTTGGCTGAAATAAAATCGAAAATTTTTCTGAAACTCCTTACTAACCAAAGACTCACCATTTGAAAGGTATTGGTTAGAAGCATCTAATTTAATTGAATTTGCCCCATTGTCAGATGCGTTGGGATTAACTGGCTCAGGATTCAAGCCAATCATCTCAAAACTCATCTTTTGAATATTGTCCTCAATCTTATTTACATAAGGAATTGCACAAACATCCGAGAATGCTTTCTCAAGTCGCTGAGTCAGAGCAAATCGATCATCTTCAAGATGTTTTATCTGCATTTGTTTTAATAATTTAGTTAATAGCACATCTGTTTCATGATTAGATAACCCTAAGAACCGCGCTATTTTTTCAGCAGAAAGTGGTGCAATTACCAATAGGCGCAATACCATAGAATCAATAAAATCTAAGGTATCTGTTGTGGTATAGCTAAATGCCACATTGAATAGTTGTGATGGCAATGTAACATCTACGTCATGATAGCTTCTTAGTGAATTTTCCATGAGTTATACCCCTGCCTTTCTATATTTTTTTGATCTATTTTTATTAATGTGCGGATTGTTTTGTACTATTTTGACAATGGCGCGTTTTGAAATATATCGATATTCTAAAGTCTGATTTTCACGGCACTTGATGTAATTTAATACGCGTCCTAAAGGTAAGTTACTGTTGACTCCTTGCCACATTTCTGACGCACCAAAGATTACAAGACGATCCATTGCGCGAGATAAAGCCACGTTCACACGATTTGGTGACTTCAAAAATGCAGGAAACTTAGTTGGATCATTTCGCGTAACTGAGAGAATGATGATCTTATTCTGTTTACCTTGATAACTATCCACCGTATCAATACGCACAATTGATCTCAATGCATCTGACACTTCACACAAAGAGAAGGCTTTTCTTAACCGGTTTTTTTGCTCAGCATAGGTACAAATTACACCAATAGCAGGCTCTTTAAGGGAATCAGGCTCTGGCACTAATTTATTTAACAAGAGTTTGTCTTGGTCAATCCGCTGAAGAAAATCGATAATTTCATTAATTTCATGTGGGTTATAAATACTACTACCTTTCTCCATTTTGAAATGCTCAGCATTCCCAGTATCCACCCAAGTAACTGTTGAATTCAATTCTATTACGATGTCGGATGCATAGTTATCAGGCACAATCCGCTTTAACTTAATTTCTTTCAGCTCTTCATCACTTAAACCACGAGAATCGACAACTTCAGTTTCAAGTTTTCCTTCATAAAAACAGTCTGAAACTAATTCGCCGATGCTCGGACTCATTCGGTACTGTGACAAGAGTTCTGAACTAGCCTTTAGTCCATAATGTGAATTAAAGATACGGCCAAAGTCGCTTTGTAATTTATCTTCCAAATCATCATCTGATATCTTAAGTTGCTTAGCTAAAGCCTTTATATGATCGCTCGAATATAGTGGAGGAAGTTGGTCTTGATCCCCAACTAATAAAATACGTGCACCTGACTGCATTGCAATTGCCAATTCTGAAGCGATTGAACGTGCTGCTTCATCAATAATCACCCAATCAAATACGTGATTGGCGATTCCAATACTTTGTTGGCCAACACCAACGCATGTGCCACAGACTAATTGCCTTGTTTTGACCAGAAAACTTTCATAATTAGCATTTTGGCTTTCAATTAATGGTTCATAATCTAGGGCAATATTGATCAAGGCTTTCGCTTTAAGTCCTTCCTCATTAGATACCCCGTAGTATTGATTAAGTGCTGCGAACGTAATCATGTCGATCTTATTTAACTGGTTTAATACTGTTATCTCTTTATCATTGATACAGTCTTCCAGTTGATCCCAAAAGTCTTGATTTCCGTCAAACATGCTCTTCAGCTTATGCATTGCTGATTTGAAAGCCTGGGTATACTCTTCTAATGAGAAACTAAACTTTTGATCAAGATCATCTTGGTCGATTGACTGATACGCAGATTTAAGACTATTTAAAATAGTGACTCTGATTTCATAAAGATCGCTCAAGTATTCAGCTTCAAGTGATAAATCTTTTGCAAGCTCAAGCACTCTTTCTTTAATATTAGACTTAAACAGCTCTATCTGGCTCGTAATAATTGAGCCTGTATAGACATCTTTTAATTCAGGAGACACAGCACTCTCTTTATTGCTTATTCGAGCAATACTTAATGGTGTGTCATACTCTGTGCATAGCTGACGTATACGCTCAACACTTGTATTTACAGCTTCGTGCGACTGACTAACAATTAAGATGTTAGATACATTTTGTTTATCATAGAGATAGTGAGCCAGTATAGAGATAAATTCAGTTTTGCCGGTTCCTGGTGGTCCCTTTAATAGTGATACAGGTCCATACTTAAGCACATTACGGAACGCTTTACGTTGTAATGGATTGAGGGCTTTAACCAATTCCCCATTTTTGTATTTGTTATAGTGATCTAGATCTTCATCAGGCACTTCAATCTCATAATCTTTTGCTTCAATCACTAATGATGGTTCAAAGTAATCTACGAGATTTTCAATGACAGCCTTATTACTCAGAATATTTGTCAGAGCATCTGCACGTTTCCGATTAGATGACTTATCTGCCTTGCTTTGTAGAAACAGTGTTGCTTCTTCAGGAACTTCATTTGTTTTTTTACAAAAATCGATCCACAATTCTCCGACTTTTGATTGCGCAATATTCACCGTACCTATGCAGAAAGTGTAATCACCTCCCGCCCCAGTTTCTTTAGTGCACATTACATCGACTTTATCGGTCTTTGAAAATTTAGCTGAAACATCTTCTGCAGAGTCATAGTATGCAATAGCACTCTTTGAATCTTTAAAATGTTTGCTCGAAACTATCTTTAACGGCTCAGACAGAGTGATTGTAGGATGTGCATGACGCTCAGTCGCCATGACTTTTTTCCACAACTCTTTCGTTTCAATATCAATTAAGTGGCTATGTGTAGGCAGATGACTCATTGGCTGTGCCATAAGCTCATCAGTAGCTATAACATCGCCTATCTCTTCTTGTAATGCTTTTTGTTCACGCAGAGCCCGTAATGTTTCCTCTTTCTCTTGAGTCCTTTTGAGCTGTGCTTGCTTAAACTGTTCAATAGCATCCTTAAAGTTTTGATCTTTTGCTAAGAAGTCATTTAACTCTACAATGTTGTCACGCTTACTCATCCCAGATATCGGGTGGACTTCAATGCTAACATCAATAGTCAGATCTGCATCCCTACTAGCCTTCCACCACAGGTCTTGTTTTTTGACAAAATCAAGGAAACTTAATTGATTTTCATGGGGCTTATAAAACCCTTTTAACATGCCATTGATTCCGCTAAGTGTAAATCGAAAATCCCCCTCACTTGCTGCCTCAAGTTGGATATAAACTTTGCCGTTTTCGGGATAAATCGTAAAGGGCGTCTCAACCTTACTTGTATAAATACTAATCTGAGGAGCTTCTTTTACAATAGCACCCTTACATTCAAATGCCTCTATAAAGCGAGAATTATCAATATAGCGTACACTTGGATCTTCCATTCCTTCTATGCTCAAGGCTGTATTTAGCCAGGATAAAGTAGGATCCATTGAAGCCACATCATCCACAGCCAAGTCTATATCGTATAGATCTGCGATTAATTTCAATGCAGTAAAGTTGTCACACTGAATGACTGTTGGATCTTCAATATCAGATGGGAAATAAGCATTAGAAGAATCAGGTTGTGGTACTTCAGGATGGAAGCAATCATTAAAACTAACTTTCAAGTTTGTTTTATCTACTAGAATCTTTTCATCATCCAAGTTTCCATGTTGAAAGCCATGCTCATGAAATTTTTTCAGAGAATGCAATAACTGAAGTGAAAGTTCATTTTTTTCATCCTCAGTTAAGCCCTCAATAACCGTTGACCAAGCTTCACCCTTTACCATTTCAGTTACTAGATACACACATGCTGTGCTAGTTGATAAACCAAAATCAATAATCTTAGGAAGGTATGGCAAATTGAGAGCCTGCGTCATTTTAAGTTCTTCAAAGAATCGCTTAAAACAACTCTTTTGATAAGTTGTCATTGCAGATGCAACTTTACCCATCCATGTTTTGACTAACATGTTGCCTGATGCATAGAGTGTAAAATTTTGGTTAGCATCAATAGGCGCGCCAAATATCGGGTAACTGATATAGGTATTTGTCTGATTTAAATATGGATTCAGTACATCTGCATCAAGTTCATAACTAACTTGTTCAGCAGGTTTTTGAGCTAAGAAATCTTGGAATACTGCACATGCATTATCATATTTCCCTGTCAAAGCTCGTGTTAAAATACGCTCTAACCAGTGGTTCTGATCTCGCTCCTCAAGACTAAATTTTTTCAATGAACGTGGGCTCAGTCGAGCATTCTTCCAAATATGAAGGATTAACTGCCCTAACCAATACACATCCTTTTGTGCAGCTGTCAGCGCAAGATTCGGAAGATGAGCTGTTGTATTCAAAAATGGGAGTTCGTTAGCCAGTTCAGGGTCAATTTTCGAGGGCTGTGTTTGATCATTTGCTGCCGAAAAATTGGATAGCAATATCTCCTTTTTATAAGAGATCCACACACTATGATCACCCACATCACCATGAGTAATTCCCATTTGATGTAGGTGATTAAATTTACCAAGCAAAATCTGGAATAAATCCAATTTCTCAGATTCAGACATTTTCTCAGCATAAGCGCCGATGAATTCGTTGACTCGATAGCTGTTCTCAGGCAACTCATACAACTCATTATATTTTGATGTCATGTCATCAAGACTTGGGTTTGTAATCGGGTGCAAACAACTTTGATAAAGATCAGGCTTTTCTGTTTTAATTTTTTGGAAAACCCGGCGCTCATTGCAGATCAAGTTGAATCGATGTTGAGGCTGACTCATTCTTGAGTTACTCAACTTGAATTCATTAAAATCCCAACAACGCATTAAAGATTTTTCACCAACGATGGTCAATGAATGCGCTTTATACTCGCTATAAATCTTTTTAGGATGCGGTAAGATCAAGTCACCTCGTTCATGATTATTAATAATCAAAGAGCGTGGTTGAATTTGGTCAGGCGCAAAAATTTCATCAATAATGGCGTGATATTCTTTTTTAATATCATATATGCGACCATCACGTTCCAGATGCTTGCGGAACATATTATTAAAATTCTTCTGTTGAGCTAATTGTATAAACTCATCTATCGAAAGAATGTGCTCTAAATCTTCTGGAGGCAGGCGCGAATAATCTGCTTTACCACACATGACAACAAAGTGAGAAACACTTTGGTAATGAAATGTAATGCCCTTAGCTTTCTTTTCTGAAACTTTATCCTTTAGTTTATTAACTATAATTTGCATTTTTTTTACATTTTTAGCTACAGGGCATGAATCTTGCTCTTTATTACCTACGTACCATTTTCCTGCAACTTTTGTAATTTCCTTACCGTTCCAGTCCTTGAATTCAATGACCAAAATGTTTGCATGAGTAATAATTAGGAGATCATATTCAAATTTCTCAGAACTACCTTTCGCTACTGCTTTTTTTCCATTTTTATGCATAAATTCAAAACCAGCATATGCTCGCCAGTTTTTAGTTTTTTCGCCACGATCAAAGACCTTTTTAATCTTATCAATTGCTTTGAGTTCGTGCTCGTATATACCTGTCTCTGGATATGTAACTTTCATATTAAAAGATTCTTTATTTAAAATGTCTTGCTTTTGCACATACAACAAATAAGCGTCAAAAATGATGCTAAATTTTTATTAACATAAAGTAATGCTATATGTACGGTGTCTTTTAGAAAAAATACTTAGCGTAAGAATTTAGTTTTTTCAGGTTGATGGTTAGTTTGGCCAAATAAGCCCTCCGAAGGTTTTTTATATTCAGTTTAGGATTGTATTTAAAATAAAGTCTGCCAAATATTTTGGTGTAAAACCTGAGTCTTCTAGCACGATCATCATTTAGATGATCTAACTCAATCATTCGTTTAAGCAAAACGTATTTCACTTAACGGTTCATAATGTGACTTATATTACATTTAATTTTTGAGTATTCAAAATTATTTTATTGAATTATAAGAAAAAAACTTAAGGAATTCCTTAAAATTTGATGACAATGGTCATATCTCTAATCACTAAAAAGACCAAAAATAGATATCTACCCATATCTCTCGGACAAATTAACTCTATTTTATAAAAGTATCAATAAATTCATTAGGTTCATGAACCAAAAATTTATAATTATTTTTTTATTTATATAAGTTATTGAAAATAATAAATAAAATTATTAAAAGTTTTATTAACTAGACTTCAGGTGAACATAAGTTAAAGTTCGAATTAAAATGAATAGGGTAGTCGCAATTTCCAAAAAATGACAGCTCATGTGTCGTTTAGATACTAACAATTTGTTTATTATAACAAATCTTAAGCATGTTAGCTGTCGTCATTCTTTGATACGGTCTACGTACTACCGTACAATCATCAGCTATATTCATGGTGTTACTTTGCATAATTTACATTTTCTGCATTCAAACCAATCAATCCAAAATTACGTGCACGTTCGAGACACATAAGCTGTCATTGACGACACATGTAATGTCACTGGTTGCGTTCGTGCGTCTATTTCCGTTGAACTATGCTATACCTTGAATAGCCAGCTACTCGGTTCACTGAAATACTGACCGACACGTTAGATTTCAGTTTTAAATCAAAATAGCGATCAATCGTCACAATTAGATGTTTTACATAATCAAAAACTACATATGTTAAATCCTTTAAATCATTGTTCTGGTGTGCAACTTCAATAAATTCTGAAAACAACGCTACACCTGTTTCGTTGGCCAGATTCGCTAACTGATTATCCAATCCGGCAATTGCCGTTAATTCTGATGCAATCACCACTTTATGCATTGCTGTTTCCGCTTCAATGCCTTTGTACTCAATCCCCTTGTATATATAGACATCGTTTTCTCGTTTGCCTTGGTTCCAAGGGTTATCCGTACCATCCAGTCTAGGCATGCTGTACGGTCGTTTTAGTTTTGCTGGAGGTGTTTGTTTAGCGGTGACTTCATAAAGGTTAAATACGCAATCTGTGTAGCGTTTAAGGCTATGGTATGTCAAAGCTTGCTGTTTGGCGGTCAACTCCCGTGGTGATACATGATTCACCAAGGTTTTGAACATTTCTAATGATTCTGGTGTGAACGATCCATCTTTTTTTGCATTGTCCATCAGGTCTTTTTTAGCCCATTTATGCTTTAGTTTTTCCGCTTCAGCATCAGATATTTTCTCTCCCCGATACACGTATCCACGCGCTGCGTTTGAATACTCAAAATCTGCTCGTTTTACTGCCTTGTAGACCATTGTTTTTGTCATTTGTTTTGCACCAGTTTTTCCCATAGTTGTGGCGACCGCTTGAGGGCTTAACACGTACCCATTCTTTTTCGCTTCGGTCGTAACACCAAAACTCGTACCCTAAACAACAACGTTTATTCACGACATAGCGGTAGGTGTTGCAGATCGTAAGCATATTCTCAGTGGCGTTAACTTCCCAAGGTTTAAACGCAATAAGCTCTGTTATTGCTTCCCTGTAAAGTCGTGTTGCTTTGGGATTATTGAATAAGATCCGTTCTTTTTTTGAGGTCTTAGTGATTGCATTCATTTCGTCCACGACCTCACTAATGCTTTTAGCCAATCATCCATCAAATCAACTAAAATTGCCCGTTCTCTGCCTGTTGGATATGCGCTTAACTTCATATTCCAACTATTTGCCGACTCTTCTGTGCCGTGCACCAAAAACCCATTTTGTTGATCATTTTCAGCCAGCTTATCCGTCACCCAACATTCAAACAGTCTGGCAAAGATTTCTGTTGGCTGTGACCAATACATTGACCGTGATTGATCTAGGTGCATGGCGTTATTCATAAAGCCCGTACCGCCTTGTCTTTCTTCGTAATCAAGGTATTTGGTTGACTTAAAAGTAAGATAATTAACCAGCTTGATAAACTTATCTGCAGTCTGGCCATCTTTAAGATGTTTGTATGCTGACTCTTGATGATTCTGTACTGAGTAACGCCCTTTACTGGTGTAAAGAAAGTATTCGCTAAAAAAGTTATTATTGAGTCCGTTTCGTTTTGCCAAAACACAATCAAATCCGTGCGCGAACTCATGGGCTAGTGCTCCAACACCTTGCGTCTTGGTCAAATGAATAAGCATATTACCTGGTTCAAAGTGAGCTGCTGCGCTATCAACGCCTGTGCCACGCGAACCGAATGCTATTCCTAGCTTACCGCCTAAAGATGCGAACGTAACGGGTAGACCTAGAAGTTCGACAAGATCCATTAGTGAGTCATACGTGCAATTCAGAAACCATGCACGTTCCTTTTGATTTACCCAATTGCCGAACTCGACTCCAGAAAATTTGAAATAGTCCATAAGCAACTGGCTATCGATGTTTTCACCCTTTCGATGGTCCTTACCCTCGCGCACTTCAACTCTGTCGTAGCGCGGTCTTTTGGGTGGTTTTGCGCGTCCTTTTTTGGGTTCTATGACTCGTTCATCTAAAATTGGCTGAAAAAATGTTTTTACTTTTTCTAGTGCTGCATTGAATGTGTCGTATTCCGTCCAATCATCTAGTGTTTGAAACCGCTTTGCTGAAATGGATTTAACGGCATACCACTTATGTTGACCAGTCTCAGTGTTTAATAATTTTTTGGCACCATAATTATCCGTATCAAGTACACGATCGTCTGGCCATCCTAAAGGGATTAAGTTTTTTAAGCGTAAACGTGTGTCTGAACTAAATGATAGTGGGTGTTTAACTCTGCGATTGGTATGTCGTCCAGCTGAGTAGCGTTCTAAAATATCTTTTTCACTTCGTCCAGCACCAAACTTAACGGTCATGTACGCATTAAAGTCGTCTGTCAGTTGTTCTAAACGTTCGTAGTGTGAGCTTTCATATTTGTTTTTTAAGAAGTGTAGCGTAGCAATGTAGGCATCATCCCATTGCTTTTGACCTATGCTAAACCAACCGCCCCCTAAAGGCTTGTTGGTTAAGTTTGCATAGACCAAAGAAAATAATAGTGCATGTTTTACAGGTTTATGGCCAGATTGGGCATCAGCTCTAAAATCAGGCTTTTGCCAATATTCCTTTTTAGTCACTAGGCTGTCAGACTTAATTCCATTCATGTTGCCTGAGAAGTCTGGTGATGGGTTGTCTTTACGTGCACCAGCAAACTTTTTACCTACATCCGTAATAGGACCATCTTTTTTTTCATTACTATTTATTTCTTCAGTCATAGCTAAACCACATAATTGTTAGTTGCGTATATCGTCCAAGATTTCTGACAGATCAAACAGATTAATATCTTTGAGTTTTGCTTCAGCATTGATGCACTCAAGTAAATTCATAAAACCAACAAAAATAATGTGTGGTATTGGTCTATTGTTGATATGCACGGGTGTTGACCAAGTGCGTACACGCGTTTCGCATATTTCAAGCCCTTGTTCTTCAAAAAGCTTGATCAATGTCGGGATGTCTTTGTCTAGTTGAGTAAGGGCTAATAACGACCGAAATACATCATTTAAGCTAATAGAGTGGTGACGATGGTTCGGATTGTGCTGTTTTCTATTGTCGCCCTGTTGTTGATTAAAGTAATGATGTTTTTCGCGATCTTGAGATGTTCTGTTTAAATATTTCATTTGGTATTAAGCTCCAAAGAGATAGCTGTAAATCAGGTACAAAATAAAAGTTATTGTTAATCCCGACACCAATAGAGAATTGATCGGGTAATTTTCTAAGTTAAAAGGTTTTCTGTGATAGCTCACTCCCCAATCTGAAACAGATCCTCGCTCTACGGCACTATAAAAGTTAGTTTGTGAGGCGTTTAAACGGTTGTTGTCTACTGATATGAATTCCAGTTTGCACAGCAATTCGTCACTCAGGTAGTTAAAGAAAGTCGTTGGTGTACCATTTGATAGGATGTGTATATAACCGACCTGTTTTTGGGTATAACCCATTCGCTCATACGCTTTTTGAAATTCGTGCGTTAAAGTCGCACTAAACTTATCCCCCTTATTTTTGGCAATCAGTTCAATTGGTGGCTCAGCTCCAGCCTGAATAAGCTTGGTGAATTTAGGACTACCACAACCCCAATTTTGAGAGATCCAAACACCGCGTTTTGTGTCGTGAATCAAACCATCAACAATGACCACGGCTGCATCACCGATGTCGCCGTTTTCTTTTTCTGTAAATTCGGTGTTATCAACGTCTTTTCTGAATTCTTCAGGCATTGGCCTTAAAACTTCTAAAAGATTGGTACTGTCACTTTGTACATGACCAGTAGCCAAAATCATCGACTCAATTTTTTTTAGGGCATGTTCAGGTACTATCAATACTGAATGTACACGCTGGTCATACGCATCAGATTGAATGTCTTGAGCTTCGGTATTCTTTTCAATAGTGCTTAATTCCATATTATTTCTCTGCCTGGGCTTTCTGGTATTCAACTGCAGTCTTCATTGAATATTCGGTATCATCTTCGTGCTCTGTACCAACCATGCTTTGCTGACCTTGGTATATACCTTTAACAGCATTGACGAATGCGTTATGCGCCGTAGCGTTGTAATACGTTAAGTTTCCAGCACTGGTCGAATCATTGAATGTCAAAGTATTAGGAACATGCCAAACTGCTGAATAAGCCTTGCCATCGATAACAACAATAGGTTCAAACTCGACCGCTTCACGGTGCTTGGTTTCATTCCATGGTGTATAGAAAACAGTATTGTTTTTGAGGTTGTAGACCTTGAATACGATCTGGCCAAGATTCCGTATTTTGGCCTCTTTGTTGTATGCCTCTAAAACCTTGTCTTTTTGGAAGTCTGTAATTTCAAGCTCAGGGTTCTTCGTAATCACCAGTGTTTCATCAGTCGTTTTAATCTCAGATGGAACGTAGATTTTTGAACCTTTAGGGAAACGTCCTGATTTCTCCAATGCGGATCTAAACTTGTTATTTGCATCCAAGAAGTTGCCAAACTCACTACTGAAGTAGCTGTAAAAATTTGATGCACTGGTGAACATGCCAAACTGATTCACCCGAACAATTTGCTCAGATACAGTGGATGCTAAACTTGCATATGGTTTGCCCGACACATCAATTTCGCGCCATTTGTAGTTACGTACACCTACTTCTTTGTCGCATGCATCATTAAACATAGATGTAGAAACAATATCGCCGTCCAAGCGCTTCACATAAGCAACCGGGTAACTGCGGATAGGTGCCATACGAACAGCTTTGTTTGAATTGGTGTAAAAGCCAGATGACGAAATGATATTTTGTTCAGATGATTTAATTTGATAACTTCGTAATGTATTTAACTGTCGATCAAAGCTATCAATTTCAGATTCATATAAAACATCACCCTCAACAGATGTCGCGATTGAATAAGGGGCATACATCACATCGCCCTGAACTTTATCCATGATCTGCTCAGCTTCAATACGATATAACGGCTGTGAGAACATGCCATTTGATGCCAAAGCTGGTAGATCTCCCCCTACACCAAAATTACACGCTACTTTGTGGCTGGTGGTAGAAAGGCTTGATTGAGGTAATTTGTAGTTAGATGGATTGTAAGTGGTAACACGTTCATCATATTTGCGAACTTGTTCCTCAACTTTCTTTTCAATGGGATCTATTTGTTCTTCTTGAGATGCAGTATCAGTATTTGAAGGCTTTAACTTATCACAACCAAATAGCAAAACTGACAATATCGCTATGGTAAGGGTTTTCTTATTCACTAATTAATGACCTAACTTAAAACTACTAATACCCCACATTATAATTAAAAATAAGTATTAATGAAGTGGTATTTAATAGTTTAAGGACTTTTAAGCGAAAAACCCAATATCATTAATTAGTTTTAACGAACATTCTTTTAATGCAACTTCATAACCGCCGTTATTATTAAATGTAAAAGCAAATGGTAGCATTTTATCAATCGCAAATATCTTCTCTAATAAGTCGTTGTTTTCTGCAGATGGCTTATCCTTTAAGGCATATTGCATGGAAAACTTAGCATTTATACCCGTGCTTTTATATAAAGCATTTATTTGTTCTTTAAGGCTTTTTTCCACTTCTTGCACAGTATTGAAAATAAAATTCTGATTAACAGTGAATTTATCAGTTTTCAAAGATCCAAAGGTCCACGCCAGACTCTCCGAAACCACATACCCTAGAACAGTCTGCAATTCTTCATCTTCAAATTTGTGATAATGAACGTATGATTTAGTTTTACCGTTAAAATATAAAATAGAAATGGAGAACAACACCTCTTTGTGAGCATATTTAAAAGGTACTTTAACAAGACTATAAAAGTTTAAGAGCTCAACGTTGGAGGCTTTAGACATATTTTTTAAAAAAATTTTAAAGACATTAAAGTGATTATACTAAAAATATCAAAGAAATGTTAAAGGGTTTTAAAATGGATACAGTTGTTCTAAAAAATAGTTTAATTGCTAGTTTAGTTTTTGTATGTGTGTTCCTGGTGTTCCAAAACATCGACCATAGAGTTTCTGAACGTATACAGCTTGAGTCAACCAGTGCAGCATTCGAGTCGCTTGATAAAGACTTTTCTGCGATCAAAAGAAATGTGGATACTGAATTCAATAAGCTCCCGAAGTACGTGAAGCCAAGCAAAGAGCAATCGATCAATGATGCATTGGAATTCATTAAATTCTCGAAACAGACCTTTACTGACACAATGGCCCAAAATGAAGAACTTTTAGCAGAAGTTAAGGGTTTTGAGAAAAAGGCAAATGATGTTTTAGAAAAATAATAGTTATTTTAAAAAGAAAAATGGGAAGCTATAAGCCTCCCATTCTTTTAATGTCGTAAGAAACATTTAAATTTTGTTCTTAAAAGTATTATAGTAAAACTAATAATTTATGCAAATACTTTTAACAGAAATATCTAAAAGGTCTTTAACACTCAACGAATCCGAATAACTTAGACAGTGTGAATAAATTGTTAAAGTAGTCGAGTGTATATGTAAAACATTGGTATACCCATTAGAGATATGCGAATTATTATATATGTAAAACCTAACATACTTTTTAGTCGTATCTTGCGTAAAACTTACCAGATAATCTTTTGTGTTTTCATTTATGTTATCTTCGTATTGCTCTGTTATGCTCAGGATCTCTTTGCTGTTCAGCCAATAACTGCCTGTTTTATCTTGTTTAATCTGTTCCAAAATCAAATTATTTAATGACTGGTACTCTTTCGTTATTGCTTTGGCATATCGTTTTGATGACTGATGTTCTTTCCAGTCAATTTTTGCTTTCTTAAACAGTTTGAAAGCTGTAACCGCGCACAATATAGCTGAGATGGTACATAATATTATTCTACTACTATCACCTATAATGCCAATCATTCCTAAATGCACATCTTTTGAGAATAAACCGTTCAAAGATAGGTATACGCCAAAGATACAAAAACTTAACGCAAAAACCACAACTAAAATTAAAGTTGCTCTAATTAAAAGCTCATTAAAAGTAATTTTTCTTAAACTTTTGGTATAAAGCTTAATCTTATCTTTTTCAGATTTTAACATTTTAGCCAAGAACTTATGTTCTCTTTTTCCTCTGCTAAAAGGTGGTGTTACAGCATCTTTAAAAGTCATGTATAATCAAAAGTATTTTAACGTTCCATTAAATATACACTACACCTGGGCCTATTTAAAATGAAACATTATAGAATTATCGCTATTTTAATACCTTTAATATTTTCAGGTTGTGCAGCAAGCCACTCAGACAAAGAGCTTGTTGACTCTTATTACAATGACCAACAAAAAACAATAGAAAGCGATGTAGATCAACTCGTTAATTCCTACTCCGCTAAAGTCGTTACTCAGTACTACCCTGAACCATACTTCAATCCAACCAAGCCAATACCGCATTATTACGCTTTAAAGCTTGATGAAATGGGTATCCCTTACCCAAAAGAGCTTGTATACGACAATGCCGACTATAATTTTTATAAAGAGCAGGCTAAGTTTAATGCAAACAATAATGACGTAATTGATACAGATCACCACGATCACTAAAACTTTTTTATCGTAGGTGTTTTGTTGAGGGGCGTTTCTTGCCGAAACCTTTCTTAACCCCTTAGTGTATGAGGGTAAAAGATTCATACTATATTTTAGAAAATACACTTGATGGAGATAAAGACCAAAAAATCAAAGTGTTGAGAGTAAGCCAGTATGATACTTTTTATTACCCTCATACATTATCTTCTGAACTATCTTCACTCCTTTTTTGATTGGCTTCTTTGATAACATTTTCAATAAAACAGATAACTAAATTTAAAGCGATTAAAAATAATACGATATAGCCAATAGTTTTTAGAGTTAGTACAAAGTTATTGAATACATAAGTTGATGCTTTTCCTATTCCTATATAAACCACATAACATGCAAATATAACCAATGCTATTGCACTAATTGAAATTATTGCAAGTCCAGTATTTTTTAAAAATGAGCGCAATAAGTATTTATCGAATTTAGAATTATTCATAGCCATATACTATCCTTCATAAAAATTTCATTTTCTAACATTGAACGAAGCGCAACTATTGCTGCACCACCGCCAACAATAATTATGATAAAGCCGAATAAAAAATTGAGATTCATGTTTGCAGCTATGTTTAATTATTTAGATTTAAGCAACTTAATTAGTAGCATTACAATAGTTATTGTACGAGAGTACTTTACTCTAGAGGTGGTCCCACTTGTTT
>NZ_JAALGV010000087.1:0-52350 GCF_011174875.1 Acinetobacter sp. GFQ9D191M | reverse complement strand
TAAACCTGCTAGTCTAGAGCCTTGTTTTTTAATCCCTCCCTACCTCCCTTTAAAAAAGGGAGGAGAACCCATTTTTTATATATGGACGGGAATTCCCCTCTTTATTAAAGAGGGGTTAGGGGAGATTAAATCCCTCCAAACCTCCCTTTCTTGCGCTTCAATATAAAGCAGTGCTTTATATCTTGCTCAAGGAGGCTTCAAGGAAATTAAACCACCAAGTTCACTAACTTATTCGGCACCACAATTTCTTTCTTGGTTGGACCAGTCAAGAATTGCTGAACTTCTGGCAATGCTTTGGCTTGAGCAAGAATGTCATCTTTCGATGCATCCACAGACACTTCAAGTTTGCCACGAAGCTTACCGTTCACCTGAACCACGATGGTTTGTGTATTACGAGTCAATGCAGATTCATCCACTTGTGGGAACTGCGCTTGAGTTAACTCGATTCCAAACTGAGCCAATAAAGTCTGGCTTAAGTGTGGTGCAAATGGTGCAAGCAAAGTTAAAAGCGTAGTGATCGATTCACGAGCTACAGCAACGTCATTGTCATCTTTCGCTTCAAACTTGTTGTTCGCATTTAACAGTTCCATCATCGCTGCAATGGCAGTGTTAAATGCATGACGACGTTCAATGTCATCACCCACTTTCTGGATGGTTTCGTGAGTCTTGCGGCGTAAATCTTGCGCAGCTGTAGAAAGAGCGGCTTTATCGAAGTCAGTCGCGGTATTACCTTTTTCAAGGAAACCGGTTGCCAAACGCCATACACGTTTCAGGAAGCGGTTTGCACCTTCAACACCGGCATCAGACCATTCAAGTGATTGATCAGGTGGGGCTGCGAACATCATGAACACACGTGCAGTGTCTGCGCCGTATTGGTCAATAATCGCTTGCGGGTCGATACCGTTGTTTTTCGATTTCGACATTTTTTCCTGACCGCCAACGATGACATCTTGACCATCACCTTTGTATTTCGCAGAAGTGATGCGACCTTTCTCATCACGCTCAAGTTCGATGTCGGCAGGGTTGAACCAGGTTTTCTTGCCTGATTCAGATTCGCGGTAATAAGTATCCGCAAGCACCATACCTTGAGTGAGCAAGTTAGTGAACGGCTCGTTACCTTGTACCACGCCTTCGTCACGCATCAATTTGTGGAAGAAACGTGCATAGAGCAAGTGCAGAATCGCGTGTTCAACACCACCGATGTATTGGTTTACAGGAAGCCAAGTTTGACCTGCTTCAGGTTTTACCATGCCATCAGTAAAGTCTGGAGATGCATAACGTGCATAGTACCAAGATGATTCTACGAATGTGTCTAGCGTATCTGTTTCACGACGCGCGTCACCACCACAGCATGGACATTTGGTTTCATAAAATTCAGGCATTTTGTTGAGTGGGTTACCTGAACCATCTGGAACCACGTCAGTTGGAAGTACCACAGGAAGTTGATCTTCAGGCACTGGCACTTGACCACATTTGTCACAGTTGATCATTGGAATTGGACAACCCCAATAACGCTGACGAGATACACCCCAGTCACGTAGACGGAATTGAACTTTAACGTTCGCAAGACCTTGTGGTTCTAATTTTGCAAGGAAGGCATCAAATGCGCCTTGGAAGTCTAAACCGTCAAATTCGCCTGAATTAACCAGTTTACCGTCTTTAGAGCCGTACCATTCTTGCCATTGAGTTGCGTCAAAGTCTGTATCTTCTGCACCTTTGGCATCAATCACTTGCTTGATGGTTAAGCCATATTTATTGGCAAATTCGAAGTCACGTTCATCATGTGAAGGCACCGCCATCACCGCACCTGAACCGTAAGACATAAGAACGTAGTTTGCGATCCAGACTGGAACTTCTTCACCTGTTACAGGGTGTTTCACAGAAAGACCTGTTGCCATGCCTTTCTTCTCAGCAGTCGCAAGATCCGCTTCTGCCACAGAACCCATACGGCATTCTTCGATGAATGCTTGAAGCTCAGGATTATTTTCCGCAGCTTTTAACGCCATTGGGTGTTCTGCTGCAACTGCAACATAAGTTACACCCATCAATGTGTCGGCACGCGTGGTAAATACAGTTAAACCGTCTGCATAAACTTCCGGATTCGCTGAAGGGAAGGTGATTTCCATACCTTGTGAGCGACCAATCCAGTTGCGTTGCATAGTCAGGACTTGTTGTGGCCAGCCGTCTTTCAGTGTTTCAAGATCGTCCAGTAATTCTTGCGCATAATCAGTGATGCGGAAGTAGTACATTGGAATATCACGTTTTTCAACCAATGCACCTGAACGCCAGCCGCGACCATTTTCAACCTGTTCATTGGCAAGAACTGTTTGGTCTACTGGGTCCCAGTTGACTGTAGAAAGTTTACGGTAGATCAGGCCTTTTTTATAAAGCTGAACGAATAGCCATTGTTCCCAGCGATAGTATTCTGGTGTGCAGGTTGCGAATTCACGATCCCAATCTACAGACAGGCCAAGTTTCTTCAACTGATTACGCATGTAATCAATATTTTCGAAAGTCCATTTTGCAGGAGCGACCTGGTGTGCAATTGCAGCATTTTCCGCAGGAAGACCGAAAGCATCCCAACCCATGGGTTGTAATACAGTTTCGCCTTTTAGGCGATGGAAGCGGCTGATCACGTCACCAATGGTATAGTTACGCACATGACCCATATGCAGTTTGCCACTTGGGTAAGGGAACATCGAGAGGATATAACGACGTGGACCTTCTACAGTGTCGGCAACTTTAAAGGCTTTGCGAGATTCCCAGTCCTGCTGGACTTGAGGTTCAATCGCACTGGCTTGATATTCTGAGTCAATGTGAGTAGTCATATACGTAATACAAGAGAACGGTTAAAAAAAATATAAGGCACAGCATAGCGCAAAATGCACCTAAAAGTGAATTTTGCGTACGGGATTCTGCAGGAAAAATCTAAATTGGCAGACGAGTATGATTAGAAGGCTACACGCTCAGACTGACCACGTTGTAAAGCTTCATTGGCTTCACGCTGTTGCTGCTCATTTTCAGAAACGACAGGCACAGCTGCAGATGAGTTTGAGTTACCCGTTTCGGTCTGGTTCTCATTTTCGGTTGTTCTTGCTGGGGTAGGCGCGGAATTGTTCCAGCCATAGGTTTCTACTTTGCTTTTGTGCTTGGTATTTTTAGGAGGCGGGGTTTTGGTATAGTGAGTCACGCCTTTGGCATCGACCCATTTATAATATTCAATCGCTAAAGCAGAGCTGCTTGCTACACCTAAAACAAACGTAGTGGCAAAACTTAATGCGGTCAGGAAAGATCTTTTCATGAGTAAAAGTCCTGAAAATTTCAAGCGGTTAAATAGGGTTGTTATTGTAGAGAATTTTTTGCCATAAGATGATTTTTAATTCAATTAATTTTGTGATCAGTAGTGATCTTAATGTTTTGAGCTGATACCTAAAAAGAGTAATTTTATATAAAAAAAATTTATTTATAAACAGTTGCATTGAATTTCTTAAAAATTCATTCAATTTTTTTATATAAGACATATTAAAAATTTATAAAATTAAAGTTTTAAGTATATGAAATTTATTAATTTAAATTAGAATTTTAAAGCTAAAAACCAGAGTTAAAGTCGAAATTGCCTGTAAAAGCAGCAAATTTTAGACGTATAAACAATAATAGCCTGTTTTTTAAACTTGACTTTAAAGGCTGAAAACACAAGAATGCAGCAATAGTTTTATATGCCTTAGATCGATCACCCTTCGAATAAGTGTCATGTCATGCAATGGGCAATTTTTCTAGCCGAAAAATTGAACAAAGCGAACAAAATATGTTTACCCCAACATGTTTTAGATCTTGTATTGCTCGAACAGCAGGTAGATCGGATTTTTTATTCCTATTGCTTTGAAAACTATGAAATTTGTGTGCTATAACAGTGCAGACAGTTAATGAATGAACACTGCAAATGCCTCCCATTTGTGCAGTGAATAATATAGGGTGAATCACGTTGGAACTTCTATCTGGTGGTGAAATGCTCGTTCGCGCATTAGCGGATGAAGGCGTTGAACATGTTTTTGGATATCCAGGCGGCGCAGTACTGCATATTTATGATGCGCTATTTCAACAAGACAAAATTAATCATTACCTCGTACGTCACGAACAAGCTGCCGGTCACATGGCGGATGCTTACTCACGCGTAACAGGTAAAACTGGTGTTGTGCTGGTCACTTCTGGCCCAGGCGCGACTAATACCGTTACTCCAATTGCAACGGCTTATATGGACTCCATTCCAATGGTGATCCTGTCTGGTCAGGTTGCAAGCCATTTGATCGGTGAGGATGCGTTCCAAGAAACTGATATGGTCGGTATTTCTCGCCCAATCGTGAAGCACAGCTTCCAGGTTCGCCATGCCAGCGAAATTCCTTCAATTATCAAAAAAGCATTTTATATCGCGTCATCTGGCCGTCCAGGTCCAGTCGTAGTTGATATTCCTAAAGATGCAACCAACCCGGCAGAGAAATTTGCTTACGAATATCCTGAAAAAGTGAAGATGCGTTCGTATCAACCACCATATCGTGGTCACTCAGGTCAAATCCGTAAAGCGATTGATGAACTGATTCATGCGAAACGCCCAGTCATTTACTCAGGCGGCGGCGTGGTTCAGGGCAATGCTTCAGCACAATTAACTGAGCTTGCACATCTATTGGGTTACCCGGTTACGAATACCCTGATGGGTCTTGGCGCATTCCCGGGCGATGATCCACAGTTCATCGGCATGTTGGGTATGCACGGAACTTACGAAGCCAACATGACCATGCACAATGCAGACGTAATTCTGTGTGTAGGCGCGCGTTTTGATGACCGTGTAACCAATAACCCGGCGAAATTCTGTCCGAATGCCAAAGTCATTCACATTGACATCGATCCGGCGACCATTTCTAAAACCATCATGGCGCACATTCCAATCGTGGGTGCAGTAGAACCTGTGCTGAACGAAATGCTGAACCAGTTGAAGCAAATGAATGTGTCCAAGCCAAATCCTGAAGCGATTGCGGCATGGTGGAAACAGATTGATGAATGGCGTCAGGTTCATGGCTTGAAGTTCGATGTACCGACTGATGGCTCAATGAAGCCTCAGCAAGTGGTTCGTGCTCTAGACAAAATCACCAATGGTGAAGCGATCATCACGTCTGACGTTGGTCAGCACCAGATGTTCGGCGCGTTACACTATCGCTACAAACGTCCTCGTCAATGGATCAACTCTGGTGGTCTAGGTACGATGGGTGTAGGTCTGCCATATGCGATGGCGGCGAAACTTGCATTCCCGGATCAGCAAGTGGTTTGTATTACTGGTGAAGCGTCTATTCAGATGTGTATCCAGGAACTTTCTACCTGTAAGCAATATGGCTTGAACGTTAAAATCCTGTGCCTGAACAACCGTGCCTTAGGTATGGTGAAACAGTGGCAGGACATGAACTACGAAGGCCGTCATTCTAGCTCTTATGTAGAGTCTTTACCTGACTTTGCAAAATTGATGGAAGCTTATGGTCATGTAGGTATTCAGATTGACCATGCAGACGAGCTTGAGTCTAAGCTAGAAGAAGCGATGGCAATCAATGATAAGTGCGTATTTATTAACGTAATGGTTGACCGTACAGAACACGTATATCCAATGCTGGTTGCGGGTCAATCGATGCAGGATATGTGGTTAGCAAAAGGGGAGCGCACGAAATGAGACATATTATCTCTGTACTCGTAGAAAACGAAGCAGGCGCGCTTTCTCGCTTGGTGGGTTTATTCTCACAACGCGGCTACAACATTGAAACATTGAACGTTGCGCCAACTGAAGACCCAACACTTTCACGTCTGACTTTGACCACGTATGGTGATGATCACAAGATCGAACAGATCACCAAACAGCTGAACAAGCTGGTAGAAGTGGTTAAAGTGGTGGATCTGTCTGAAGGTGCACACATTGAACGTGAATTGATGCTGATCAAAGTGAAAGCTTTAGGCGCAACCCGTGATGAAATCAAACGTACGACCGATATTTTCCGTGGCCAGGTGGTTGACGTAACGCCAACAACTTACACGATTCAAATCGCAGGTACGACTGAAAAAATCGACGGTTTTATTGACGCATTAGCAGAAAACACGATTTTGGAAGTGGTGCGTTCAGGCGTGTCGGGTATTGCACGCGGCGAAAAAGTACTAACCATCTAAATTTTTTAAATTATTTCCTCATTCTAATAAGAAGGGGGCTTCAGGCAATGTGATAAAGGATCATTGCCTGATGAAACGGACACACAAGCATTTAAGCGGAGACAGCAATGCAAATTTTTTACGATAAAGACTGCGACTTATCTATTATCCAATCTAAGAAAGTAGCAATCATTGGTTATGGTTCACAAGGTCACGCACACGCGCTTAACCTTAAAGATTCTGGCGTTGACGTAACTGTTGGTCTACGCGCGAATTCTACTTCTTGGAAAAAAGCTGAAAACGCTGGTCTTAAAGTTGCTGAAGTTCCTGCTGCTGTAGCTCAAGCTGACGTAGTCATGATCTTGACTCCAGATGAGTTCCAAGCTCAACTTTACCGCGACGTGATCGAGCCAAACATCAAAGAAGGCGCGACTCTTGCATTTGCTCACGGTTTCTCTGTTCTTTATAACCAAGTAGTTCCACGTAAAGACCTAGACGTAATCATGGTTGCGCCTAAAGCTCCTGGTCACACTGTACGTTCTGAATACCAACGTGGTTCAGGTGTTCCTGACTTAATCGCGATCCACCAAGATGCTTCTGGTAATGCACGTAACGTAGCTCTTTCTTACGCTTCAGGTGTAGGTGGCGGCCGTACAGGTATCATCGAAACTTCTTTCCGTGAAGAAACTGAAACTGACTTATTCGGTGAGCAAGCGGTTCTTTGTGGTGGTGCTGTTGAACTGGTTAAAATGGGCTTCGAAACTCTGGTTGAAGCTGGTTATGCGCCTGAAATGGCTTACTTCGAATGTCTACACGAACTTAAATTGATCGTTGACTTGATGTTCGAAGGCGGTATCGCTGACATGAACTACTCAGTATCTAACAATGCTGAATACGGCGAATACGTAACTGGTGTTGAAGTAATCAACGAACAGTCTCGTGAAGCAATGCGTAATGCGCTTAAACGTATCCAATCTGGTGAATATGCGAAGATGTTCATCCAAGAAGGTGCGTTGAACTACCCATCTATGACTGCTCGTCGTCGTCAAAATGCTGCACACGGTATCGAACAAACTGGTGCTAAACTGCGTGCGATGATGCCATGGATTCAAGCAAACAAAATCGTTGATAAAGAGAAAAACTAATTTCTTGAATCATTTGATTTGAATGCGAAAACCCACTCACTAGAGTGGGTTTTTTTATATAGTCGAATAATAATTTAAATAAATATAAAAAGATAAGATGAAAGATTGAACTGAATTTTTAATATAGAAAATCATATCTATGTTTGGATTGAAGTAGGAGCAGGTGATCAAGAGTTTGAGCAATATGCATTCGAATTAAAAAATACCAAAACTTCATGGCAGCAAATCCAAACGATTATTTATCGTGATGTATTGTGGGGGTAGTTGGCTTTCATTAAGTTTGTGGTTAGCTGTCTTAATTTTAATTTTATTGCTTGGAGCAGCTTTGTTGGTTGACTGGGGATTTGAAGATAAAATGTTATCTCAAAAAATAAATCATATTCAAAAATGGCAACTATTTTACAAGTTGAATTCATTGGCATGGATCAGGTATTTAATCGGTTATTGGTTGAGCATAAGTATAGTAAAGAAATTGAAAAGGTAGATGGAACAGACATAAAGCATCAGCAAGTTTGATAATGTAAGAAATGCTAAGCTCCCATAAATCAATTCATAAAACAGTCACACCCGAGCCCCATACTTAAAAGTATAGATAGTTATATCTCATTAACTTTTGAATGCTTGGGAATAGCCAAATTTTGAGTAAGAGCAAGGCAAGAAGCGGCTCACAGATACATTTTCACCAAAGTCTTGGGTGCTATAACTACACTATACTCGAAACACATTCGATCCTTCTCAGGTTTTGTTGAAGGCTAGATAAATATTCCTAAAGAATGAATTGAATGTAGTGATCCAGACGTATTTCAATGAATGCCAGTATACATAAATCATCTATTAACAGTTCAGATAGGTCGGATTGAAAGGTTAGAAAATATAGTGCAGGAGGCGATGGCCAGCGGTGGAGCAGTGATCGCTAATGATCATGGATGTACTTGTTTACAGCTGCAACATGATCGGAAAAGTTGGCTGAGTAGGTTGAGATAGTAGTAAGAATTCATCTTTAGATGTCTGAATTCAGCGATTTATAACGATTACAGAAGGATGCAGGCATTAAGAAATTAAAAAAAGGTGAATAGCGATTATCTCATGCGTCAATTTGAACAAGCTCTATTTTTCAGTCGTACAAAAACTGAAATACAGGGCATAAAACAATAAGAGCTCTACAATGAAATTTCAGAATGCAAAACTAAAATTTTTAGAAATTGATTTAAAAGGCTGTATTTATCTTAATCATTTTTCACATTCGGAACGCATTGCAGCTTTTTTTAAAATCATTAGCCGGTTGGGCAATGGCGTATTCTGGTATTTGATGCTCATTGCCGTCTGGCTGATTCAGGGTTTGATGTATACCTTGCAGATTGTTTATCTGGTGTTTGGCAGTATGGTCGGAACCTTAATTTATAAACTGTTAAAAACTAAAACAGTACGTCCACGTCCTTATCAGGTGCATCAGGTGATTCGGCTCTGTGAGCATCCGCTGGATCATTTTAGTTTTCCTTCGGGACATACCTTGCATGCAGTGATGGTGACCATTGTGCTGGGCTATATCGTACCTTTTTTGCTGTTTTTAATGTTGCCATTTGCCATTCTGGTCGCGATCTCCCGAATGGTTTTAGGCTTGCATTATCCAAGTGATGTGGCGGTAGGAGCCATATTGGGCGCGCTGGTGGCCACCATGATTGTATTTACGGCACCTTTTTTTAATATTATGTTGTAAAAAATCACGAGATGATCTGGCAAAGGCTCGCAGAATTTTGCAGATTTGCTAAAGTACTACATCACAGTAAATAGGCTTAGGAATAGACATGGGTTTACGTTGGACAGATACCCTCGATATCGCGATTGAATTGTATGAAGCGCATCCAGACGTGGATCCGCAATGGGTTCGCTTTACCGACCTGCATGCCTGGGTATGTGCGCTTCCTGATTTTGAAGACGATCCAACCAAATCAACCGAAGGGCTTCTGGAAGCCATTCAAATGGCATGGATTGACGAAGCACGTTAATTGCCAATTGAAAAAAGCAATTTTTTTACAGTTTAAAGGCAGAAAAAAGTCCATTATTCGGTATAATGCGGCAAATTTTCATGTCAACAATTGACTTAAGGAGCCAATCATGGCTATTGAACGTACATTATCTATCGTAAAACCAGACGCAGTTGCTAAAAACCACATCGGTGACATCTTTGCTCGTTTCGAAAAAGCAGGTCTTAAAATCGTTGCGACTAAAATGAAACACCTGACTCAAGCTGAAGCTGAAGGCTTCTACGCTGAGCACAAAGAACGTGGTTTCTTCGGTGACCTAGTTGCATTCATGACTTCTGGTCCAGTTGTTGTTTCAGTTCTTGAAGGCGAAAACGCTGTTCTTGCTCACCGTGACATCCTTGGCGCGACTAACCCTAAAGAAGCTGCTCCTGGTACAATCCGTGCAGACTTCGCTGTAAGCATCGACGAAAACGCTGCTCACGGTTCTGACTCTGTAGCATCTGCTGACCGCGAAATTAACTACTTCTTCGCGCAAACTGAGATTGCTCCACGTACTCGTTAATACGCAGTATTCAAACCAGATAAGTGTTATTATACTTATCTGGTTTTTTTATTCTCTGAATAATTCTTTGCTCAGATATTGAGCTTCTCCTTTCATCTTTAGACATGGTTTAGGTATACACATGAGTACTGAAGTGGTCGCTACATCAGCAGTTTCTGATGCACAGCAACAATCTCCGTCCACTCCTGCACAGCAAAATTCTGTGGAAAAAGTGAACTTACTAGGCATGTCACGTCCGCAAATGGAAAAATTCTTCGAAGATATGGGCGAGAAGAAGTTCCGTGCCGGTCAGGTGATGAAATGGATTCATCAGTATTTCGTGACTGATTTTGCCGAGATGACCAATATCTCGGGCAAACTGCGTGAAAAACTGGAAAAGATTTGTGAAATTAAAGCGCCAGAAGTGGTGCATAAAAACTATTCCAAAGACGGTACCCGTAAATGGGTGTTCCGTGTCGGTGATGGTGATGGCTCTCTGGTTGAAACTGTCCTGATTCCGGCAGAAGACAAAACCGGCTCACGTAAGACCCTGTGTATTTCTTCACAAGTGGGCTGTGCCCTGGACTGTTCATTCTGTTCAACCGGTAAGCAAGGTTTCCAGCGTGACCTGACTCAAGCTGAAATCATTGGTCAGTTATGGATGGCCAACTACTCCTATATGGAAGAAGTGCCTGTGGCTGAGCGTGAGCGTTCAGTGACCAATGTGGTGATGATGGGCATGGGCGAGCCATTGCTGAACTATGATGCTGTATTAAACTCTATGCGCATTATGCTGGATGATTTTGCTTATGGCATGTCTAAACGCCGCGTAACGCTTTCAACATCTGGTGTCGTGCCGAAAATTGACCAGTTGGCGCAAGATATTGATGTGGCTTTGGCGATTTCATTACACGCAACCAATGACGAGCTGCGTAATGAACTGGTGCCAATCAACAAAAAATATCCGCTAGAGCAGCTTATTGCCGCTTGTCAGCGCTACATCACTAAAGATGGTAATGAAAGTGCGCGTAAGCACGTGACTATCGAATATGTAATGCTGGATGGCGTAAATGACAAACCTGAACATGCCCAGCAGATGATCAAGCTGCTTAAAGATCTGCCAAGCAAGATTAACCTGATTCCATTTAACCCGTTCCCGCATGCGCCATATGGCCGTTCAAGCCGTAACCGGATTATTTCTTTCCAAAAAACTTTGTCTGATGCCGGTTTTGTGTGTACGATTCGTCAGACACGTGGTGATGATATCGACGCTGCGTGTGGACAACTGGTAGGACAAGTTGCTGACCGTACCCGTCGTGCGGAACAGTGGAAAAAGAAAATTGCGCAGTCCAATGAGATTATGCGCTCACAAGGATAACAAGAGGTCGCCAATTGAGTAATCTGACATCTAAACTTGCTTTGGTTTCAGTAGTATGTGGGTCTTTGGTTTTAACTGCGTGTCAAACGCCAGATCTAGGTCAGAAGGATCCGGAAAAAGCCACCAAGGTTCGTACTCAGTTGGCGGTTGAATATCTTAAAAACGGTGATCTGGATTCAGCCAAACGTGCGCTAGATCAGGCACTGGAAACTAATCCGCGTGATTCGCAAGCCAATATGATGATGGGTGTGCTGCTTCAGCAGGAAGGCAGCAAACCTAATCTGGAAAAGGCCGAAGGTTATTTCAAGCGTGCAATTTCGGCAGATCCAAAAAATGCCCAGGCACGAAATAACTATGGCACCTATTTATATCAGCTTGAGCGCTATAAAGATGCGATCGAGCAGTTCGAAATTGCCGGCGCAACTTTAGGTTATGACCAGCGATTTCGTGCCCTTGAAAATATGGGACGGATTTACCTGAAACAGGATGATCTGGTGAATGCTGAAAAATCATTCAAACAGGCACTACAGGCTAATCGCGCTTCGTATATATCAATGTTAGAGTTGGCAGAAATTTTTTATCTGAACCAGCAGTTCCCGGCCGCGACTCAAATGTATGAACAGTTTGTGCGTGGCGTGGGGCAGAAAAACCAGAGTGCCCGTGCGCTCTGGATTGGCATTCGCACTGCGCGTGCCAGTGGCGATCAGTTAGGCATGCAGGTATTGGTGAATCAATTACGTGCATTGTTCCCTGAAAGCCCGGAATACCAACGTTATTTGCAATTACAGTACAGTACTGAGGCCGTATGGAAGTAAATCCTAATTCAGATTCGAATAATTCGAGCGTAGCTCCAAACGCGTTAGGAAATGTTCAGCGTCCAGGCGAGTACTTACGCAAGATTCGTATTAATCAGCAACGTGAGCTTGAAGACGTTGCCAAAGAACTCAATATTCCGGTAAAAACCCTGAATGCCTTGGAAAAGGATGATTATAAATCCTTGCCTGAAGCGACTTTTATTAAGGGTTATTACCGCACCTATGCCAAATATCTCGGTGTCGATGCTTCTAGCCTGATTCAGCGTTTTGATGAAATTTATGCCAATGATACTGGTATGGTTGCAACGCACGCCCTGAAAGATTCTCCAATCAAGATCATGGGTAAATTGCCAGGTTCAAAGCGTGATCGTAACCGCAAATGGTTAAAGCGTGGCCTGATTGCACTGGTTATAGTACTGATTTTGGGTGCACTGGTCGCCATGATCCAGAACTGGTCAGAGAGCAGCGAGAATAGTGCCGAAGTTGCCGACGCCTCTTCCGAGGTCGAAATTTTAAATCTGGATGCCGGTGCTGCCATGTCCGGTGATCAGCTCAAGCTTGATTTTAGCCGTCCGACCTCTGTGCATATTGTAGATGCAGGCGGTAACGTGCTGGCCACTGGCCGTCAAGCGTCTACTATAGAGCTGAGCGGTGAAGCGCCATTCCAGATCCGACTGGATGATGCGACAGCAGTATCACTCAGTTTAAATAATGAAAGTATTGCATTGTCACCTTATACGGTTAACGGAAAAGCAGATTTCCGTTTATCACGTTAATGGTGAGCAGATAGGGCGAAATCATGATCGTAAATCCAATTCAGCGCCGTCCAACACGTAAAATCCGTGTCGGTTCTGTCTATGTCGGTGGTGATGCACCGATCACTGTTCAGTCAATGACCAATACTGAAACCTGCGATGTCGCAGCAACTGTTGCACAAATTCAGCGTTGTGTAGATGCAGGTGCAGACATTATGCGTGTCTCTGTGCCGAGTATGGAAGCAGCGGCTGCATTTGGTGAAATCCGTAAGCAAGTCGACGTACCACTGGTTGCAGATATTCACTTCGACTATAAGATTGCGCTGGCTGTTGCTGATCTGGGTGCAGACTGTTTGCGTATTAACCCGGGTAATATCGGTTCAGAAGCCAAGATTCGTGAAGTCGTGGCGGCTGCACGTCATAACGACATTTCCATGCGTATTGGCGTGAATGCCGGTTCACTGGAAAAAGATATTCAAAAGAAATATGGCGAGCCAACAGGTGAAGCATTGCTGGAATCTGCGATGCGTCATATCGACATTCTGGATCGTCTGAATTTCCATGAATTTAAAGTATCGGTCAAAGCATCAAACGTGTTTTTGACGATGGATGCCTATCGTCTGCTGTCTAAACAGATTGATAATCCACTGCACTTGGGTGTGACTGAAGCGGGTGTGTATCGTACTGGTTCAGTGAAATCAGCGATTGCTTTGGGTGGTCTGCTGATGGAAGGTATTGGCGATACCATGCGTATTTCTCTGGCAGCTGAGCCTGAAGAAGAAATCAAGATTGGTTTTGATATCCTGAAATCGCTGGGCCTTCGTTCTAACGGAATTAACTTCATTGCCTGCCCAAGCTGTTCACGTCAGGAATTTAACGTGATTAAAGTAATGCAGACCCTTGAAGAACGTTTGGAAGATGTCCGTGTTCCGATGGATGTGTCTGTAATTGGCTGTAAAGTGAATGGTCCGGGCGAAGCCAAAGAAGCCGATATCGGTGTAGTAGGTGCAAGTCCGCGCTCACTGGTGTATCGTAATGGTGAAAAGAGCCATTTAATCGATACCAATCAACTGGTTGATGAAATCGAATCAATGGTTCGTCAACGTGTTTCCGAGCTTGAAGAAGCCAAATCAAAAGAAATTATTCGCACAAGTTTTTCTGAGTAGATCATGAGTTCAATCGTCGCAATCAAAGGTTTTAATGACATTCTCCCAACGCAAACCCCAGCTTGGAGACGTCTTGAACAGCATCTGTCAGGTCTGATGGATGCCTATGGCTATCAACAGATCCGTTTGCCGATAGTTGAACAGACTAATTTGTTTAAACGTTCAATCGGTGATGCCACAGATATCGTTGAAAAAGAAATGTACACCTTCCTGGACAAAGGTAATCCGCCTGAGTCTCTGACTTTACGTCCTGAAGGAACAGCGGGCTGTGTACGTGCGATGCTGGAACATAACCTGCTTCGTGGTGCGACCCCGAAAGTCTGGTATATCGGACCGATGTTCCGTTATGAAAAACCGCAAAAAGGCCGTTACCGCCAGTTTCACCAGTTTGGTGTGGAAACATTTGGTGTGGCAACGCCTGATCAGGATGCAGAATTGATCCTGATGACAGCACGTCTATGGAAACGTATGGGTGTGGCTGACAAGGTGCAGTTGGAGCTAAATACTTTGGGCGAGTCTGATGAACGTGCAGCGTATCGTGCGGCGCTGGTAGACTTCCTACAAGCGCATAAAGCGGATCTGGATGAAGATTCTCAACGTCGTCTGACGACTAATCCGCTGCGTATTCTGGATTCCAAAGATGTCAAAACTCAAAGTATCCTAGAAAATGCGCCAAAACTTCACGACTTTATGGGTGAAGAAACACTGGCGCACTTTAACCAGTTACAACAGTATTTGTCAGATGCCGGTATCAGCTTTGTCATCAATCAGAAACTGGTACGTGGTCTGGACTACTACAACAAAACCGTATTTGAATGGACCACTACTCACTTAGGTTCGCAAGGTACTGTGTGTGCCGGTGGTCGTTATGACGGCTTAGTCGGTCAATTGAAAGGCAAGGCAGATCAATCTGTGCCTGCAGTTGGTTTCGCGATGGGGATGGAGCGTTTATTGCTTCTACTGGAACAGGTTGAAGATAATACGCCAGTACGTGATTGCGAAGTATTCCTGGTTGCCGATCCTGCTTCTCAGGGTAAAGCACTGGTATTGGCTGAACAGATTCGTGATCAATTGGAAGCTGCAGGCAGTAATATTCGTCTGAAAGTCGGCTCACAAGGTTCAATGAAGTCGCAAATGAAAAAAGCCGATCAGGCCGGTGCTTTATATGCAGCCATTATCGGTGAGCGTGAGCTGGAAGCACAAAGCTTTACGGTGAAAGAGCTGGCGACTGCAGAGCAATCTACTGTGCCATTTGCTGACTTTATCGCATTTTTCAGTACTAAAATTTCTTCAAAATAATCGATAAAACATTAGGAAAAAGGTAATCGCATGAGCGCAATGACTGATGATGAACAACTTGAAAGTTTAAAATCCTTCACGAAGAAGTATGGTTCTTCGATCATTATCGGGATTCTGGTTGCGCTGATTGCCTTTTTCGGATGGGAATATTGGCAGAAGAAAAACCTGGCGGAATCGCAAATGCAGACTGCCAAGGTTCAGCAACTGATGGATGAAGCACAGGCTGCAGATGGTGATGCTTTTGCCAAGCTATCTGAAACTGCAGACAAGATTGTCAAAGAAGCGCCAGATTCAGCTCAAGCGATTCAAACCCAGTTGGTCATGGCGAAACTGGCTTATGACAAGCAGGATTATGCTGCCGCTGAGAAAGCATTACAAAAAGTTGAAAACTCTAAAGTTGATGATAAAGGCCTGGTTCAGGTCGTTAAATTGCGTCTGGCTTATGCACAATTAGCACAGAAAAAATATGATGCAGCCCTGAAAACTTTGGATGCAGTGACTGAACCTGCATTTAAAGCAACCGCCGATGAAGCACGTGGCGATATCTATATTGCCAAAAATGATATTGAAAATGCCAAAAAAGTATATCAAAGTGCATGGGATGCTTTGATTGAACGTAAAGAAGAACGTCAAATTTTACAAATTAAGCTCGAAAGCGTAGGCGTGTTGGTCGATGACCCGGAAATCGAACGCCCAATTATAGAAACACAAGTGGAAGAAGCTGAATGAACAGAACATATAAAATCACCTGTGCTTTAACTGTTTTAACTCTTGCACTCGCTGGCTGTGCGGGTAAGACCAATAAAGTACCAGAAGTAAAACCGAATCCACTTCCAAAAATCAGTCAGACTAAAACACTTGTTCCTGTATTTTCGACCAGTGTTTCTTCAACAGAGAAGGCTGATCCGCTACGTCTACGTCTGGATGCGGATAACGGAGTCGTATTTGCGATCGATCCTAAGGGTGAAATCACTGCTTTTAATGGCAAGCAGCGCCTGTGGCAGAAAAAAGTCAGCAAAGATACTTTAAGCTCTGGCGTTGAAGCCGCTGATGGGATCGTGGTGGTTGGCAGTAACAAAGGCCAATTGATCGCACTGGATCAGCAGACTGGCGAACAACGCTGGACTGCACAATTGACTGGTGCCATCTTGACGCCTTCACTGATTCATGCAGGTCGCGTAATTACTGTCACTAATGACGGTACTGTATATGCCCACGAAGTGGCTTCAGGCGCTCAGGTCTGGACCTATGATTTACCGAATGTCCAGTTTAGCCTGCGTGGCATGGCGGCTCCGGTGCCTTTAGACGCGCGTAATGTATTGATTGCGACTTCAAATGCTTATATTTATGCAATCGATGCCTTAAGTGGCGTGCCTAAATTGCAGCGTCGTGTTGCGATCTCGGATGGTCGTTCGGACATTCAGCGTTTGATCGATATTGACGGTGATCCTGTCGTAGCAGGTCAGTTTATTGTGACCACCAGCTATCAAGGTCAGGTGACTGTATTTGATCTGGCTTCACAACAGGTGATCTGGAGTGAAGATGCCAGCAGTATCCAGCGTCCGGAAGTGGTGGGCAATGGCGTCTTCGTTGCCCAAACCGATGGTAAAATTAGCGCTTATGAAATTACCACTGGCCAGCCTTTATGGGAAAATGATCAGTTGTTGAATCGTCAGCTGAGCAATCCGGTAATGCTCGGAACTGAGCTTGTCGTAGGTGATCTGGACGGAGTATTGCACCTGCTGGATCCATCAACAGGGCAGATTATTGGCCGTGCTAAAACTTCTGGTGAAGTACGTCATTTACGCGTAATTGACAACCAGCTCTATGTTTCGACTCGCAAGGGTGCATTAAGCATCTGGCAGAATCGTTAATTTTTGTTTGGCTTATGCTAAAATAAGCCAACCGTATTTTTTACGCGGGGTGATTGAATGTTCAATGCCCCGTGTTTTTATTTATTTTAGGCTTTAATCCTATTCCCTTTTTCTTCCAAAACTTTCTGATGTTCAGGCCATTTTTAGACAGCCTGATATTGAATAAAGGTTAATCTATGAAACCCGTAATTGCGCTCATTGGTCGTCCGAACGTCGGAAAATCAACTCTGTTTAACCAGATAACCAAGAGCCGTGACGCATTGGTGGCAGACTTTGCAGGTCTGACACGCGACCGTAAATATGGCGATGCGATCTATCAAAACAAATCTTTCATTGTCGTGGATACTGGTGGTATCGGTGAAAATGAAGGCGGTATTGACTCCTATATGGCCGAGCAGTCTAAAACTGCGATCCATGAAGCTGACATGATCATTTTTGTGGTCGATGCACGTGCAGGACTTCTGGCATCTGATGAACAGATCGCTCGTGAACTGCGTACTTTGGGCAAGAAAGTTTTCCTTGTAGCTAACAAAGTTGATGGCGTACATGCTGAAGCTGCTCTAGTCGAGTTTTATAAACTCGGTATGGGCGAGCCGATGCAAGTGGCTGCTAGCCACGGCCGTGGTGTACAGCAAATGCTGGAAGAAGTACTTGAAGATGTGCCTGAAGATGAAAGCCCTGAAGAACATGACAAGAATACTGGTCTACGTCTTGCAATTATTGGTCGTCCAAATGTAGGTAAATCAACACTGGTAAACCGCCTATTGGGTGAAGAGCGTGTTGTGGCGTTTGACCAGCCAGGTACAACGCGTGACTCAATTTATATTCCTTTTGAGCGTGATGGTCGTCAATACACCCTGATTGATACCGCTGGGGTACGCCGTAAAGGTAAAGTTGATGAAATGATTGAGAAATTCTCAATTGTGAAAACCTTACAGGCGATGAAAGATGCGCACGTAGTTGTGGTTGTTGTTGATGCCCGTGAAGGCATTGTAGAGCAGGACTTGCACCTGATCGGTTATGCACTGGAAGCTGGCCGTGCCATGGTGATTGCGATCAATAAATGGGACAACATGTCTGAATATGATCGTAAACAATGTAAGCTGGATGTGGAACGTCGTTTTGACTTTATTCCTTGGGCGAAAATCCACCTGATTTCTGCGCTACATGGTACAGGGGTCGGTGAGATGTATCCATCGATTCACCGTGCTTATGATTCTTCACATCTGAAAGTATCACCAGCGAAGCTGACCCAGATCCTGAATGATGCCACTGAAGCGCACCAACCACCTACTGTACAAGGTCGTCGCATCAAGATGCGTTATGCGCATATGGGCGGACAGAATCCACCGACTATCGTGGTTCATGGTAATAAAGTAGATAAGACACCTGCGGACTATCGCCGTTACCTGGAAAACGTATTCCGTAAAGTGTACAAACTTGAAGGTACACCAGTAAAAATTGAATTTAAAACCTCAGAGAACCCGTTTGAAGGTCGCAAGTCACAACTGGACGAACGTACTGCTGCGCGTCGCCGTCGTTATGTACAGAAATTCAAGAAAGCCGAGAAAAAATTTAAACGTGGTTAATTGCCATATTTAAATAAAAAAGCCTGCGAAAGCAGGCTTTTTTATTTATTCATATTTTAGATTGAGCATTTTTTTGCTTTTTGATAAATACGGATATTTTCAAGATTAGCTAAAGCTACGTCAGCATCGGCTTGAGAAGCAGCAATATTATTTTGATTATTATTGCCAGTAAAAGCATTGGTAATTTCAGTTGCGCGCGCAACTGTTTGTGATTGACCTGCAAAAGCAGATAGTGCACCACTTGCAATACCTGCCAATTTAGAAATAGGATTATTGGCTTGAGCATTCGCTTGGTTGAGTGCATTTTGACTTGCTTCTAAGGAGCGTTCAAAACTGCGCGCTTCTACTGCCAAATCCGTACAATCTAAACCTTTTAAATATGTTGTTGAGTAGACACCGTTATTTTGATTTGAAGCATTATTATAATTAGAAGCATAGGCACGGTCTGCACGTGCAACAGCAGCATTCGCCTGTGCACGGCTACGCTCCATATTTGCTTCAGCCTGATCCATGATGGCGCCGTTTCTAGCTCCCATAACTGCAGTAGCAGCTTCTAGCCAGGAGCCAGCTTGTGTTGAAAATGATAGTGCAGCAATTGTCGTACTGAATATGATTCGCTTAAACATATGACCCTCTGTTTTTCTATGTATAAAATTGTAGCTGGATTGTAACTATTTTTTATTCGATTAAAAATAGCTTGAAAGCTCAATTATTTATTTTGATTTACAGTATATTTTATTGTTTTAATTAAGTTTTATTAAAATATATTTTAAGATATTACCTATAGTTTGTCAGAGAGGCAATCAGGTTGATTTATACTGAAGGCCTTAAAAGTAACATTTTTTATAAGGGCGACTATTTTTGAAGTCTATTATTCATATTGATTGGATCGCGCTGGCACCACGACTTAGACATTTACAAGACTTAGATCGGAAAACCTATATTCAGCAGCGTAAACAATTAATTTATAACTATCGTAATCAGTTGCTAGCTGCACATTTAGGTTGTGTTATTGACCAGCAGGACTTTACTACAACCGAATACGGCAAGCCTTATTTTCCAGCCCATCCAGACTTTGGTTTTAATCATACCCATAGCCAAAACTTCTATGCATTAGCAACAAGCAAAAGTATTCAGAATTTGGGGATCGATATCGAAGAACTTAATCGAAATGTACGTTTTGAAGCCTTAGCCCAACATGCTTTTCATCCTGAAGAGCTGAAACAGTGGCAGGCATTGGGTTATGATCCTGAATACTGGTTTAAAGTCTGGACCACCAAGGAGGCGGTTCTAAAAGCGTCAGGACTTGGAATCCGGATAAACCTGAATGAGCTGAATACCCAGATTCATCCACATCAGGATGGAGGACGTTGTGAACATCCAGAAATTGGAATTTATGCCTATCAAAATTATATTTTAGCGGGCTGCATGCTCACTGTGGCCTGGCAAAGCGAGCATTCCTGTAAAGGTCTAAGATTTCCAACGATTCAGATTCATCAAGCTATTTGAAAGTAGAGTAAGCCCAAAATATTTCTTATTGTTTGGTAATCATTAAATTACTCAGCCGGTTAGCGAACTGTGGACTCATTCGAGATAAATGGAATAAAAACTTACTCTTGAATCCGACCGGATGATGCGTCACTTGCCAGATGGAGTCCTTTAACTGTGCCAATTTGAAAATATCTTGTGCAACATCCTCAGCTTTCAAATGCACACCCATTTTTTTGATACTTTCAGCCTGCATATCTTTCACCATTGCAGTGCTAACAAAAAGCGGCATCACATCAAATACCCGAATGCCATATTTTTGCCATTCAATATCCAAGCCTTCGGTCAAACCTCGAACCGCAAATTTGCTAGTTGCATAAGAAGCCAGATCCGCTTGGCCATAAATCGCTGAGGCTGAAGACAGGTTAATGACCCGGGCAAAGGAAGCCTGCTTTAAATAAGGCAAAGCAGCATGACAGCCATTCAGAACGCCTTTGATATTCACGTCAAGGGTGCGATGGTGATTGGTAATATTGGTTTCTTCAAAAGGACCGGAATATAAAATTCCGGCATTATTTACCAGAATATTGATTTCACCGGCCCAGGATGCGAATTCAGATAAGGCTCTTTCCCATGAAGTATAATCGGTTACATCCAGAAAGCCGGCTTTGGCATGTTCACCGAGTTGCTGGGCCAATTGTTCTGCCTGTTCATGATTAATATCATAAATTCCGACTTTATAACCTTGCTGGTAAAATAGCCTGGCTGTTGCGGCACCGATTCCTTGTGCTGCACCACTAATCAATATACTGTGCATGTGCTTGATCTCCTTATTGTCTTTTTTTCTTGAGCATAGCAAGAAACAGGTAAAATAATGCGGCTATTTGGTAAAGAAGAGGTTTTACGGTGGAACAATTACTCCAAGTCATGCGTGAGTTACGTGAAAAATGTCCATGGGATCAGCAACAGACTCCCAAATCTCTGACCAAATATGCGATTGAAGAAGCCTATGAAGTTGAAGCAGCGGTGCGCTCTGGCCAAACCAATGAAGTGCGGGATGAGCTGGGTGATCTGCTGTTACAGGTCGTGTTTCAGTCACAAATGTATAGCGAGCAGGGCGCTTTTGATTTTCAGGATGTGGTGCAGGCGATTACCGATAAACTGATCCGACGCCATCCGCATGTATTTCAGGCTGAACAGTTTGCACAGCTGAGCTCTGAAGATGTCTCGGTGCTCTGGAAAGAAATCAAGCAGAAAGAAAAACAGGGTAAGCCACGTTCTCGTTTGGATGAGGTTAAGCATGCGCCTGCACTGCAACAGGCGGAGGAGATTCAGAAAAATGTCGCCAAAATTGGCTTTGATTTTCCAGATGTTGCGGGTGCCTATAGCAAGCTGGAAGAAGAACTGGCTGAACTCAAAGAAGCCGTTGCTGGACAAAATTCCGATGAAATACTCGAAGAATTTGGTGACTGCTTATTTTCACTGGTGAATGTTGGTCGTAAACTTGGTGTCTCAAGCGAGATGGCATTATTGGGCACGATCCATAAATTCCGGACCCGCTTTGCCCTGATGGAAGATCGGGCAGAACAACAGCAACTCAATCTGGAAAGCCTGTCATTGGCTGAATTGGATCAGCTCTGGGAACAGGCCAAATTAGAATTAAAACAAAGAGCCGCTCATGAACAAAGTACAACATCGCATAGGCCCAGCATGGATTAATACTGTCCTGCTAGGCATTTGGCTGGCCTATATTTCAATTGGAACAGTACACGCAACTGCAACCGATTATGCAGAATGGAAAGTACGTCAGCAGCAACATGATACACGCCTGAAAAAGAAAGTTAATGCTACATCACCTTCTGAAAATAATCATTATCTGGCTAAACCTGCATTATCCGCCTCTTCAGCTGCTGATAAAATTAGTCTGAATCAGGCCAGTATTGAGCAGTTACAGCAGTTAAATGGTATCGGGCAGAAGAAAGCGGAAGCGATCATTGAATACCGGCAGAAAAACGGTAAATTTAAAACAATTGAAGATATTCAACAGGTCAAAGGAATCGGACCAGCCTTATTTGCTAAAAACAAGGATAAACTGGCTTTGTAAGCATGCTGAATTTATTGTAAATAGGCCATCCATCTGAACCATGAGAATGACATAATCAAATTGCCCTTTAGCGGTGTAAGCGATATGATTAGCGTCATCTTAGAATTTTACGTTCAGACGTAGGAGACAGCGTCTTTTGCAAACTTTGCGCGCGTCAAAATGTGGTTTATCAACCGCTCAATTACCTTCTTATATTCTCGATGTGATTGATGCCTTAACCAAGGCAGGCTATGAAGCTTATATCGTAGGTGGTGGTGTCCGGGATCTGATGCTGGGTTTAAATCCCAAAGATTTCGATGCAGTGACCAATGCTACACCAGCTCAGGTTAAAGAAGTGTTCGGACGGCGTTGTCGTATTATCGGACGACGTTTCGAGCTGGCGCATGTCTATTCGGGCCGTGAACTGGTTGAAGTGGCAACTTTCCGTGCGCCTCCTAAAAAAGCGGTGACCTCTGCAGCAGGGATGATTCTGCGCGATAATAACTGGGGCACCATTGAGCAGGATTTTGCTCGTCGAGATTTTTCGATCAATGCCATGTATTACCAGCCACGCAAAGGTATCGTGCTGGATTTTTGCAATGCAGTAGAGGATATTAAACATAAAACGCTGCGTTTACTGGGTGATCCGGCTCTAAGATTTGAGGAAGATCCAGTCCGGATGCTGCGAACTTTACGTTTTGCAGCCAAACTCAATTTCAGTATTGATGAAGCCATTCTGGATATTTTTACTCCGGAAATGACCCAGCTTCTACGTGATGTGTCTCCGCACCGTCTCTATGATGAATCGCAAAAGCTGTTCACCATGGGACATCTGAATCGTGTAATGCCAATGCTGATTGATTTTGGCATCTGGCGTCAACTTTTTGCTGATATTAAGCCAAACATTACCGCGTTTATTGAACTAGCAGCGAAAAATACCGATCAGCGTATTTCGATTGGCAAGACCATAAATCCGGCATTCTTCTATGCAGTATTGTTGTGGCAACCGTTCCTGGAGCGCTGTGATTTTTATCTGTCCAAAGGGGTCGTGCCTGCAGAAGCACGTGCACAGGCAGGACTGGATGTACTGAAACGTCAGGCTACCCGTACTGTGATTCCACGCTTTGCGGAAACTTTCATTCGTGAAGTCTGGGAAATGCAAACCCGCTTGCTCAATCCAAAACCACAGCAAATTGAAGCATTATCAGGTCATGCACGTTTCCGTGCCGGCTTTGACTTTTTGTTGCTGCGTGAAAAATCAGGCGATGAAACTGCACAGGGTATGGGAAGCTGGTGGGAAGCCTATCAGCAAATGGGCAGCGATGAAAAAGAGCGTGCCATTGCTCAATATAATCGTCAGCGTGCCAAGAGCCGTCGTAAGGCTTCTCAGGAAGAACACTTGGAACAGCGCCTGGCTGCACAAGATGTAGCAACCGAGATTGAACCTCTGGTGAATGAGCCGGAACCACGTAGCCGTCGTGCGCGTAAAGCCAAATTTGAGAATGAGCGTAGCAAACCGATTTCTCATGTGGCGGCCAGTGCCAGCGGCGACATTGGTGCAGACCATCCAATTACCAAGCGTAAACGGGTGCAGCGTGATTTAAGCCAGGTTATTTTTGGGCCCACACAATGACAGTGACCTATATCGGTTTAGGAAGTAACCTGGGCGATTCACGTCAGATTCTGGCTGAAGCCGTGCAAAAGCTGACAAGTTTGGGGCAGGTAAAAACCTCACACTTGTACCAAAGCCCACCCATGGGGCCACAAGATCAGCCGAATTATTTTAATGCTATCGTACAGTTAATTACGGATCTGGCACCGCTGGATCTGTTGGATCGTTTGCAAGCCTTCGAACAGGAGGCTGGGCGTGTACGTCTACGCCATTGGGGTGAACGTACCTTGGATCTGGATCTGCTCATTTACGGTGATGAACAAATTCAAAATGAACGTTTAACCGTGCCGCATGTTGGCGTGCTGGAACGTGATTTTGTATTGGTGCCATTACTGGATATTGATGCCAACTTGCAGCTGAATGGAAACACATTAAAAGATCTGGACATCGTCAAGCAATCAACCTTAACGGTTTTTGACCGCACGAATTGGGCAAATATTTAATTTTTAATTATTGGCATGTTCGAGAGAACTTCAATAATAGAGGAACATCTTCATGATCAGTCTCAGTGATTTAAGACGATATAAAGCGGAAGGACGCAAATTTTCTTGCCTGACTTGCTATGACGCCAGTATGGCCAAAGCCATGGAAATTGCTGAAGTTGACAGTATTCTGATAGGCGACTCTTTGGGTATGTCGATTCAAGGTCGTGATTCAACCTTGCCTGTGACTGTAGAAGATATGGCTTACCATACCGCAGCGGTACGCCGTGGCAATCAGCATGCACTGATTATGACTGATCTGCCATTTATGAGTTATGCCACTCTGAATGATGCATTACAAAGCTCAAAAACGGTGATGCAGGCCGGTGCACAAATGGTCAAGATGGAAGGTGGTGCCTGGCTGGCGGAAACCGTTCAGGTTCTAACCCGTAACGGGATTCCAGTCTGTGTTCACTTGGGTCTCACTCCGCAGTCGGTGCATGTCTTTGGTGGCTATAAGCTACAGGCCCGTACCCGTGAAGCGGCCGATCAACTGATTGCTGACTGTAAGGCAGTGGTTGAAGCCGGTGCAGCAGTGCTGTTGCTGGAATGTGTGCCTGCACAATTGGGTCAGGAAATTACTGAACTATTCCCGCATATTCCAGTGATTGGCATTGGAGCAGGGGCAGCCACTGATGGCCAGGTACTGGTCGTTCAGGATATGCTCGGTCTGACCTTTGGCCACACTGCAAAATTTGTACGTAACTTTATGAAAGAACAGTCTGGTGCGACTGCAATTCTGGATGCATTTAAAGCCTATCATGCGGCTGTTTTAGATGGTTCATTCCCAGCACCTGAACAAACATTCCAAGTCGAGTTGTAACATGAAAACAGAAACAACCATCCAAGGATTATCTGCTTCGCTCAATCCTGCACGTTCTGCGCGTAAAATTATTGGTTTTGTCCCGACCATGGGCAACCTGCATCAGGGTCACCTGAATCTGGTGCGTGAGGCGCGTAAACTGTGTGATGTCGTTGTTGTGAGTATTTTCGTTAATCCGATCCAGTTCGGACCTAATGAGGATTTTGATAATTATCCACGTACTTTAGAGCAGGATCAGCAGTTACTGGCAGATGTGGGTTGTGATATTGTCTTTGCCCCAACTGTAGAGCAGATGTATGGTAACAAGCCACGTCTGACCAATATCAGTGTATCTGGTATCACCAATGATCTATGTGGCTTACAGCGTCCAGGTCATTTTGATGGTGTAGCGGTCGTGGTGACCAAATTATTTAATATTGTTCAGCCTAACTATGCTTTCTTTGGTCAGAAAGATTATCAGCAACTGGCTGTGATTCGTCAGTTTGTTCAAGACCTGAATATTCCACTGGAAGTGATTGGTGTGCCAATTGCCCGCTCTGAAGATGGTCTGGCACTCAGTTCGCGTAATGGCTATCTAAGCGAGCAGGAACGTGCGACAGCACCGGTTATTTTCCAGAGTCTGAAAACTGCTGAGCAGCAGTTACATGCAGGTAAAACTTTGGAGGAAGCACTGGCTGGTATCCGTCAGACTTTGACAGATGCAGGTCTGGTAATGGACTATGTAGAAGCCCGTACACCGGAATTGCAGAAAATTGATGAATTTAATCAGGATGTCGTGATTCTGATCGCGGCGAAATTAGGGAAAACTCGTCTGATTGATAATCTGCAGATCAAATATGCAGCTGGATAAGTAAAAGGATCGTAAGGCATGAAGCGCATTTTAATTGTGACAGGACAATCTGGCTCAGGTAAATCTTCTGCATTGCAGGTACTTGAAGACTTGGGTTATTACTGTATTGATAATCTGCCTTTGGCCTTACTTCCTGAAATTGTGGCGAAGCTGGATTGTGAAAATAATCTGGAACAGTTAGCGCTTGGGGTGGATGTTCGTAGTACCCGTGCAGATTTGCAGGAATTCGACCATGTATTTGAACAGCTGCAACAGCATGGTACGGTGGATGTCATCTATCTGACCACGCAGGATCAGGAGCTGATTGCCCGTTTTAGTGCGTCACGCCGTCCGCATCCTTTGGCTGCCCGTTTCAAGAGCCTGCATCAGTGTATTCAGGAAGAAAAAGTCCTGCTGATGCCGATCCAGCTACGTTCTACAGTGCATATCGATACCACTGATAAAAGCGTACATGATCTGAAACATACCTTGCTGTATAAGCTAGGACAGACTGATAACCTGATTGTGATTCTGCAATCTTTTGGCTATAAGCATGGCATTCCTTTAGATGCTGACTATGTTTTTGACGTCCGTCATTTGCCGAATCCGCATTGGGAACTCGAACTGCGTAAATATTCAGGCCTGGATCAGCCGGTACAGGAATTCCTGGAAAAAAGTGATCAGGTCGAAGACATGTTCCAGGATATTTATCATTTTTTAGACAAATGGCTGCCGACCTTTGCTGAGGGTCATCGTCATTATATGACCATCTCGATTGGTTGTACTGGCGGCCAGCATCGTTCTGTTTATATTGTGGATAGACTAAAAAAAGCGCTTGAGGCAAAATGGTCTATTCAAGTCCTCCACCGAGAAATGAAGCACTGGTCATGATTGATACGACTGTTGACGTAATTAATAAACTAGGTTTACATGCGCGTGCATCAGGTAAACTCATTGAAGTTACCACCAAATTTCGTTCCAGTATCCAGATTGGCAAGTCGGACAAATTGGTTGATGCCAAAAATATTATGTCCTTGCTGATGCTTGGTGCGGGCAAAGGAACAACTTTACGCTTAGTGATTGAAGGTGCAGATGAGGAAAAGGCCTTATCTGAAATTCAGGCACTGTTTGCGGCAAAATTTTATGAGGCAGATTAATCGTGGCACGTCGACCGAGCAGTTTAACTGAAGAAGACTTTGAATCTTTAGAGGGACGCGCAAGTAAAACCGAACAGAAAAAAGCAGTTCAGCGTATGGCTGCTTTAGGCGCACAGTTGGCAGAACTGAGTGCGAAACAAATTAAAAATTTACCCGTTGAAGAACGTCTGATTGAAGCTTTGCTGGATGTCCAGCAAATCAGTTCACATGAAGCACGCCGTCGTCAATTTTCACGTATTGGTAAATTACTCCGTAATGAAAATGAAACCGTGATTCTGTCTTATCTGACTCCGAAACAGGGCTTGAAAAAGACAGCACAATTGCAGCGTTGGGTTGACCGTATTGTGAAAGATGGTGATCCTGCGATTAACGAATTTACCAAAACCTATAATGCGACAGAACGTCATACCTTACGTCAGCATTATTTACGTGTACATCGTGATCTAAAAAATCAGGCACCGGAAGAAGAAGTGGCAGCCTCAAAGCAAAAGCTGTTTAACTATGTGCAGCAAGTTGCCCTGATTTCAGATAATTGATTGTAATCTGAGTTAAAGAAAAGCGACATTTTGTCGCTTTTTTTATTCACTCTAATTAATTTTTATTTTCCATGAAAATTCAAGAATGTTCCTATAAGTCATTGTTAACTGTAAAAAAATGTAAACTTTTAATATTTTTGATTACGTAAGAAATTGGTTTTAGTGCATAAATAAACTATTTAAATCTCTCAATATTTTATGATTATTAAGAATATTTAAAAGATAGAAATAAATTTAGGTCAGGGTTAATATTATTAACACTATATTTTTTCAGAAAGTGACAATAAGCATTTTCTATATATTTGAAAATTCAAAAGCTTTTATTTGCCTACAGATCAGAAGAAAAATGAGCTGTTTTTATCTTCCTTAGATTTCAGAACTCTGATGATATTGAAACAATTTGAAAAGAATTAAAGAATTTCAAATAATTATATGTAATTTTTTATAAGAAGAATATTTTTTCAAGTAATTCTTAATATTTAAATATCAAGGTATTAAGCTATCAATGTATCTTTAGAGAAATAAGTTAACAAATCCTTTAGTCGATAAATGAGATTTTAACGTTGAGTAAATATAGAATCTTTGTTATTGATTGTATCAATTTAGTCGGTTGTAATTTTTAACCTATATTCCATAACATCCAGAGAGGCAGACATGGAACTAAAACTGCTAGAGATCGGTCAGAATACGGAGCAGTTAAGCTCGTGCCGTATATCTCTCATTTTAGGTGTCTATACCTCTGACAATTTATTAGACACCTTCTGTAAGGTCGCGCGTAAAGTACTCGGTGCCAAGACCTGTATCATCGGATTCCATACGGAACCCTATATCTGGTACAGCTGTCCGCTTGGTTTTCGCGGTTTGCACGTACCCCAGAATGTGGACATCCCTAAATATCTGCAAGAAACAGATGTGATTGATCAAAGTCATGCTGCATATGCAGAACTATCAGATCACGTAAAAAGCCTTGGTGTAGCTCATCAGCGACTGGTAGCATTCAATTTAAGATCAGACCAAGGCCTGTTTCTGGGGCAGGTGGTTTTCTTTGATGATCAGACTGAAGTATTTGATCAGGAAGCTATTATTATCGCCCAGCAATTTGCTGAAACTTTAGTCAAGCGAGTCAAACTGAATGAAGAGTATACTGAACTGAAAGAGTTATATGAACAGCAATGTGCGCAAAACTTCAGTAAAACCAAATTCTTCCAGATTATTGCTCATGACCTGCGTGCACCTTTCCATGGCCTGTTAGGCTTCTCAGAAGTGCTGGCGCAGGAACGTAACACTCTGGATGAACCCAGTATCCAGAGTATTTCTGATTATTTATATGATACGGCTCAATCGACTTATAACTTGTTAGAAAGTCTGTTGACCTGGGCGATGGCCGAAGGTGGGCGTTTCGTTTATCATCCAATTAACTATGAATTAAAACAGTCTACTAAAATTGTCTGTGATGTACTGAAAAGTCTGGCACTGAAAAAGAATATTGAAGTAATTGACCAGGTTCCTGAAGATATCAAGGTGCATGCTGATATCAACATGATTACTTCGGTCTTGCAGAACCTAGTATCGAATGCGCTGAAATTTACTCCAGTTGATCAGGGTGGACAGGTGATTCTGGCTGCTGAAATGGAAGGTGAGCAAGTCAAGATCACTGTTCAGGATACTGGTCTCGGTATGACTGAAGAGCAAATGGAAAATCTGTTTAGACCAAATCTCACGGTGAGTTTAAAAGGCACGGACAATGAGAAAGGCGCAGGTCTGGGTTTGGTACTGTGTAAGCGTTTTGTAGACCTGAACCATGGACAGATTGCCGTAGATTCTAAAGAAGGCGCTGGAACCACCTTTACTGTGCATTTACCTAAAGTGACCAATGATCATCAGGCATTGGTACTTGAAGACCTGCATACTGAAAAGTCCTGAAAATCATAAATTTCTATTAAAACCGTTCCCACTCGACGTGAACTCCTGCTATAACTAAATAAAAGTTTTGAGGGAATCATCGAGTGATGGACGCGGTACAATTGCAGAAAACCTTAAGAGCCAGTCAATATGCAGAACAGGTATTGGCCAATCATCAAGATCTATTGAATCAGGATTATGCAATTGATCAGTTTCAGGGATCACTCGACACTGAACAGATTCAAAATTTAATTCAGGCCAATTTATTAAATATCAGTGATGAAACCATGTGGATGCGTAGTTTACGTATTCTGCGTGCTCGCCTGATGTTCCGCTGGATCTGGCAGGATGCTAATCAACTCACCGATGTCATCACGCTGACTCGAGAGCTGTCTGATTTCGCTGATGCCTGTATCTGTGCTGCCAAAGAGTTTGCCCGTATTCCTCTAGTCACCAAATATGGCCAGCCAATTGGTTATAACGGTAAAGTTCAGGATCTCATTATCATTGCAATGGGCAAGTTGGGTGCGCAGGAACTTAACCTTTCCAGTGATATTGACCTGATTTTTGCCTTTGATGAACAGGGTGAAACGGATGGGCGTAAATGCATTGACGTTCAACAGTTCTGTATTCTGTGGGGGCAAAAGTTAATCTATCTGCTGGATCATATCACTGCTGAAGGTTTCGTTTTCCGTGTTGATATGCGTCTGCGCCCTTGGGGTGATGGTTCTGCTTTAGCTATCAGTCATGCCGCACTAGAAAAATATCTTAGCCAGCATGGTCGAGAATGGGAACGTTATGCCTGGATTAAAGCCCGCATCGTTAATCCGAGTCCAGAAGGTGATGAACTGCTGGACATGACCCGTCCTTTCGTTTTCCGTAAATATGTCGATTACAGCGCTTTCGAAGCGATGCGTGAAATGAAAGCAATGATTGAGCGTGAAGTACAGCGCCGCAATATTGAAGACGATATCAAGCTTGGCGCAGGCGGGATTCGTGAAGTTGAATTTATTGTGCAGGTTTTTCAGCTGATTTATGGCGGAGCCAAGTTAGAGCTGCAAGACCGGCAATGTTTGGTTAGCCTGAATCATCTGGATGAGGCTGAACTGCTGGATGAGCAGGCGGTGATTGACCTCGAAGATGCCTATTTATTCCTGCGCCGGGTAGAGCATGCTATTCAAGCGCTGCATGATCAACAGACCCAGTGTTTGCCGACTGAGCCAGATTTACGTCAACGTATTGTGGATACTTTGGGCTTTTCAGACTGGTCCGCCTTTATGGAAGTGCTGGATCAAAAACGCGCTAAAGTGATTTACCAGTTTGAGCACTTGATCAAGGAAAATGGACCAGAGCCTCAAGGCAAAAGTTTTTCTCAACTCGAACAACAGCTGAATGAAGTTTTAGATGATCATGCGAAAAATCTGGTACATGAATTCTGGCATGGACATGCCTTAAAAAAACTGCCAGCTAAAGCCATTCAACGTTTAAAAACATTTTGGCCTTATCTGATAGAGGCGATTCTAGAATCAGATAAACCACAAGTTGCACTGGTTCGCCTGATGCCATTGGTTGAATCAGTCATGCGTCGTACGGTGTATCTGGTGATGCTGATTGAAAGTAAAGGTGCTTTACAGCGTTTGGTGAAAATGGCGACTGTCAGCCCCTGGATCTGTGAGGAACTTACCCATTATCCGGTATTGCTGGATGAGTTCCTGTCGATGGATTTTGAATTGCCTAAACGTCAGGATCTGGAAGATAGCCTGCGTCAGCAATTGCTCAGAATCGAAATTGATCAGGTCGAAGACCAGATGCGGGTGCTACGCCTGTTTAAAAAATCCAATGTACTTGCGGTAGCTGCCAGTGATGTGCTGGCGGAAAGCCCTTTAATGAAAGTCTCGGATGCCTTAACAGATATTGCAGAAGTCTCAGTGAATGCTGCGTTGCATCTGGCCTATCAGATTGTGGCCAAACGACATGGTTTTCCGCTGGATGCAGAAGGGCAGCGCTGCTCGATAGAACATATGGCTTTTGCCGTGATTGGCTATGGCAAAGTTGGCGGCATTGAGTTGGGCTATGGTTCGGATCTGGATCTGGTCTTCATTCACTATATGGGTGAGCAGGCAGATACGGACGGTCTCAAGCCAATTAGCGGTTTTGAGTTCGCTATGCGTGTAGCACAGAAGTTTATGTCGCTCATGACCACACAAACACTGGATGGACGTGTCTATGAAGTCGATACCCGTCTACGTCCTTCTGGAGAAGCAGGGCTGTTGGTCACTAGCCTGAAAGCATTTGAGCAATATCAATTGAAAAATGCATGGCTATGGGAACATCAAGCCTTGGTGCGTGCACGCTCCATTGCTGGGGAAGATAGCCTGAGAGAGACATTTGAAGCACTACGCTGTAAAATTCTTACCCAGAAACGCGATATCTGTCATGTACGTAGTGAAGTTCTGAAAATGCGTCAGAAAATGAAAGATCATCTGGGTTCTTCCAAAGAGCAAAAAAAAGATGGGATTTTTCATTTAAAACAAGATGCAGGTGGTATCGTTGATATCGAATTTATGGCACAGTATGCGGTGTTAGCTTGGAGTGGGACGAATAAAGATCTCGCCCATTACTCCGACAATGTAAGAATCCTTGAGGATGCCGCAAAATCAGGTTGCTTATCCAGCGACGATGCGACTGCTCTGATTCAAGCTTATCTCCGTGAACGCGCCGAGAGCCACCGCTTAGCCCTTGCAAATCAATCCATGCAAGTGTCTGCAAGCGACTGGCACGATACCCGAAAGACCGTTTGCAAGTTATGGCAAAGACTGATTGATCCAAGTGCAGTATTTGCACTGGATAGTGAATAATTGTGAAAAATTGGAGTTTGTGGCATGAATTTGGCTGATCGTGATGGTTTCATTTGGCAAGATGGACAACTAGTAGACTGGCGTGAGGCGAAAACTCACGTATTAACACATACTTTGCATTACAGCATGGGTGTGTTTGAAGGTGTCCGTGCTTATGAAACCCCGAATGGAACGGCTATTTTCCGTCTGAAAGAACACACCAAACGTTTGCTCAATTCTGCAAAAATTTATCAAATGAAAGTTCCATTTGATCACGCAGCTTTAGAACAAGCTCAAATTGATGTGGTTCGTGAAAATAAATTGGCATCTTGCTATTTACGTCCAATTATTTTTATTGGCTCTGAAAAACTGGGTATTGCCGCAACTGACAATACCATTCATGCTGTGGTTGCAGCGTGGAGCTGGGGTGCTTACCTTGGTGATGATGCGATGGCAAAAGGTATTCGCGTAAAAACTTCATCATTCACACACCATCATCCAAACGTGACGATGTGTAAAGCAAAAGCATCTGGTAACTACACATTGTCGATTCTTGCTCATCAAGAAGTGGCACATTCAGGTTATGATGAAGCAATGCTGCTTGATCCGCAAGGCTATGTATGCCAAGGTTCAGGCGAGAATGTATTCCTAGTACGTGATGGCGTAATTCACACTCCAGACATCGCTGGTGGTGCATTAGATGGTATCACTCGTCAATCGATTATTACTATTGCTAAAGATCTTGGCTATGAAGTAGTAGAACGCCGTATTACCCGTGACGAATTCTATATTGCAGATGAAGCATTCTTCACTGGTACTGCTGCTGAAGTCACGCCAATTCGTGAATACGATGATCGTCAAATTGGTGAAGGGGTTCGTGGTCCAATCACGACTCAAATCCAGAAAGCATACTTCGATGCCGTTCAGGGCAAAGATCCTAAATATGCACACTGGTTAACTTATGTAAAATAAGTTAAATCCATGAAAAAGGGACTCGTTTGAGTCCTTTTTTTATTTTTAATGAACTTTCATTAAAATATGAAAACGATTAGGTTGTTAGGTAGAAAAATCAATAAATCGCAGAAAAAAATGACGATTCTTATATTATGGAAAGTTATATATTCACTATAAAAATAAACTAATAAGCGTAGCGAACAACTAAAATTAGTGTTGTTCCATATTTATTATCCAAATATGAACTTTATTTCGATCTAAGTTGCTGGAAAAATATTCAATTCTGATGATGAAAAAATGAAGATTATATTTCTTCATGAGATTTGCGGTAAACTGTGCAGAAATGAAAAGCAATAGGCTCAGTCAGTACCAGTAATGGTATGATACTGATATTGCATAGGTGGATGATGGGTGCATGAACGCAAAGCAAAATGACCTTAAGACTCAGGGTGAACAATCACCTGAGCAAAATATTGTGATCTGTATGAAATGGGGCACAAAATATGGGTCTGAATATGTCAATCGCCTTTACAATATGGTGAAGCGACACACAACCGTTGATTTTCAAATGGTGTGTTTAACTGACCGTACCGAAGGGATTGATCCAAATGTGCAATGCTTTCCTATTCCACCGTTGGCTTTGCCAGAAGGTGCACCAGAACGTGGTTGGAATAAACTATCAACTTTTGAGCCGGATTTGTATGGCTTAAAGGGTAATGCATTATTTTTGGATTTAGATGTTGTTATCGTAGATAACATCGACGAGTTCTTCACATACCCTGGAGATTTTCTCATCATTCATGATTGGAAACGTCCTTGGCGTATTACAGGTAATAGTTCGGTTTATCGTTTTAAACTTGGTGCTTTCCCAGGTCTATTGCCATATTTCCGCGAACACTTTGATGAAATCCGTCAAAAATTCCGTAATGAACAGGCTTATCTTTCTTGGTATGTAGATCAGGAGAAGAAACTTAGTTATTGGCCGGATAGCTGGTGCAAGAGTTATAAATATCATTGTCTGCAAAAAATTCCAATGGCTTATTTCAAGCCACCAGTAAAGCCTGAGGGCGTAAAAATTATTATTTTCCATGGGGAGATTAACCCACCTGATGCCATTAATGGTGGTGGTGGTAAATGGTATCGCTATGTGTTGCCATCCCAATGGATCAAGGATGCTTGGCAGTAAGTCCTAAGACTTACATAATCTGATTATTGATTAGAAAAATTATGGAAAAAATAGATTTTGTTATTACTTGGGTTGATGGTAAGGATGAAAAACATCGACTTAAAAGACAACAGTTTCAGCCTGCTAATATTGCCAAAGGTGCTGCCGAGGAAACTCGATTTGCCAGTAATAATGAAATCTACTTTTCAATTGCTTCAATTCTTAAGTATGTTCCTTATTGTGGAACAATTTATATTATTACTGATGAACAACAACCAGCAAATATTTATGATTTCGTCGAACAGGGGTTATGTAATCCGGATCAGATAAAAATAATTGATCATCGAACAATATTTACTGGGTATGAGCAATACTTGCCTACATTTAACTCTTTAAGTATTGAAACTATGCTTTGGAATATTCCAAGCTTATCTCGCTATTTTATTTATTTAAATGATGATTTCTTCTTCAATGCACCTTCTGAATTTGAGGATTTTTTAGCGAATGATCAAATTAAAATTTATGGGCATTGGGAACGCAGTTCGTTAGTTAAAGCAAAATTTAATCTGCGTAAAGGCCTTAATAAATATTTTGGTAAGTCTTTACAGCCTAAATATACAATTGCCCAAATGCTTAGTGCTGACCTTTGTGGATTAAATCAATATTATGAAATTCATCACCGTCCCCATATACTAGATCGTGAATTTTTGAAAGAGTATTTTACAAAGTATCCTGAAATATTACATCAACAGATTAAATACCGTTTTAGAAGTGCTTTACAGTTTTTACCGGTTGGATTAAATAATCATTTAAAAATTCAAGCTAGTAAAGCGATATTATGTGATGATATAAATATTGCTTATCTTAAAAATGAAGCCTCATTATCTTCATTTCTATCTGACTTGAATGACACAACTATTAAATTTGGCTGTGTACAAAGTTTAGATCAATTAAATCCTGAACAATCGTTAAAGATAACCTCTGCTTTAATAACTAAATTTAAAGATTATTTGCCTTTATTTATTCATCATTACTAAGAGCTAGCCATGAAAGTTATAACTTATTTAATTAATTTAGACGGAAGTGATAAACGGCTGGCTGATGCAACTCTACAACTTAATAGTGTCGGTTGGGAATTCGAACGTTTTGCTGCATACGATGGGCGAGGTAAAGCCTTATCTGAATTTGAAAACTACGATGATCTTGCTGCTCAGAAAATATTAGGGCGTAGTTTAATGAATTCTGAGTTGGGTTGTTATCTAAGTCACTACGGTTGTGCTGAAAAATTTCTAGAAACGGATGCCGATTATTTAGTTGTCTTAGAAGATGACATTGAAGTGTTGCCTAACTTTAAACAGAAGCTTGAATCTTTATTAAGTTATTTAGATCAACATAAAGAGTTGGATTGGTATACCGTCAATATTGCTGCTAAAAAGAAAAAATTAGCAAAAGACATTGTTGAGTTTGATCATTATACCTTGTGGCATGCATATTATTTCCCAATACGTGGTGTAGGCTTGGTTTGGTCTCGAAAAGGAGCTGAACAGTTTGTACAACTGGGTAAAATCATGACCGTTCCAGTCGATATTTTCTTCCAAAGTTGGTTAAGTAAAACAGGAAAAGGGCTTGGCGTTTGGCAGCCATTTGTGCAGCCAGCAGGTCTGGATAGTGATATTTTAGGTACTGTTGCTGCTCAAGGTATCAAACGGAAGCAACTTGAGAATCGAAGTGCTTCTCATGGATTTAAGAAACAGAAGCGTATGTGGCGTGATCGCTTTTATGCAATTAAACATTTAATGTCTTGAGTCCTAGTTATAGACTGTAATAAATAATTTTCTTTATTTTGTTGAGTACATTTTATGAAGTTTTTTAAGAAGCTCTTCTATCTTTTGAAATTTTATACAATGTATTCAAACCAAAAAAGAGAAATCAATGAGTCAATAGATAACTACGCGGACCTGATCGTTCTCAATCCTGGTCAGAAAAATGCAGTTATTCCCAAAATTATCTGGATGTATTGGGAAGGCTCACTCCCTGAGTTTGTGCAGAAGTGCGTTGATAATATAAAAAAGAACAATCCAAACTATGTTGTAAACTTTCTAACACCTAATAATGTCAAAGAGTTTTGTGATATTGATTATGGTCGTTTAAAGCATGCGACACCACAACAGAAAGCTGATCTCATTCGATTTGAATTAATTTATCAACACGGTGGGATATGGTTAGATGCCAGTACAATTGTTTATGAAAATCTAGATTGGATTGAAAGGTTAGTTACTCAACATCAAACTAACAGTTTTGCCTATTATCGAAAGAAAAATACGACTTGCCCAGACTTTCCTGTTTTAGAGAATTGGTTATTGGCAAGTTCTGCCAAAAATATGTTTTTTAAGTCTTGGTTTGAGGAGTTATTAAAAGCTATAGAATTAACACCAAAGGTTTATATTCAGCAGATTAAAGAAAATAACGAAAATTATCAGGACTATTTTCAAGAGATAGGCCGTTTAGAATATTTGGTTGCTTATGTTGCCTGCCAAAAAATTATGCGTACAACTTTACCGAGTATGACCTTGATTAACTGTGATCGGAATGCTTTTTTCTATCAAGTAAAAAATAAATGGATGAAAGAAAAAGTGTTGATTGATCTTGCCCTCAATTATCCGCCAGTTGAAAAGCCTAAGCTGATCAAACTGGCAGGAAAAGAAAGGGGAATATTAAGTCGTTATTACAGTAAAAAAATGTATTTTAACGACTCGTTTATTGATATCTAATCACTACTTTTTAGCAATAAAGTTTTCTAATACTTTAAATTTTGGTCGTGTTTCAAAGTATTGTTCAGATGCTAATGACCCAACAATTGAGATATGACGTCCATCAAATGAATACGGTGTGTTTTTGGTTGCCATATGATCTGATTTAAATAGATCTGCTTGGCTTAACAAGAGTGTATTCGGATGTTCTGAAACGATTTTATTAATCACACTCGTTGCATATTTTTGCTTTGTAGCGAGTGGATTGTTCATATACTCATTTAGATTAAAGTCTCGCTCTAACCATATTGCACGTTTGAAAATTGAGCTGATGTTTTGATCAAAAGTATATGGTTCAGACATTACAATCACTTTCTTATTATTCATTTGTGCAACTTTGAGTAGCTCACTAAATGAATTCTGCTGATTTTGACGAACAATATCAGTCCAACGACCAGCAAAAATAAGAACGTCATACTGAGCTATATGATTCTTCAGATAGTTTCGGTTGATTAAGCACTGCTGATAAGCGGTAGATGACTTGTCGCCTGTAAATTCTTTATCAAGACTTGGATAGCACCAATTCGTACTGATCGTATGGATGTTCAAGTTTAGCTTTTTGCCTAGATGATCCCAAAATGGAATATTGTGACCTGCAAATGAATCTCCAAACAAAAGAGCTGATTTAGCATTTGTTGAGTTAGATGCTATATGACATTTTAATCCATTTTCTCCAACAGTCAGACTATGATCATCTTTAATGTTATAGAAACACCAACCATTCGAGACCATAGGCATCTGTATTTTCTCAATACGCTTTAGGTATTCTGCATCGGCTCGATTTTCTAACCCATCCTTACCTAGAAACTTATAAAATGGATAGAGAATCGCAATACTTAAGATAAAAAGTAGATAAACATACTTTTTATTGATTTTATTCAGATGAATACGACAGGGTTCAATATGTTTGTAACTCAACCATCCTAAAATAAAAGATAATAAAAGAGCAAAACTGATATTGATAATATTTTTTTGAATTAGGAAATAGCTCAATAAAAATGAGATCGGCCAATGCCACAAATAAATAGAATATGAAGCACTGCCTAAACTCTGTATAAACTTGGGTTTCGTTAGTATAGAGTTTTGACGGTTGGCGATTAGAATTAAAACTGTACCCAAAACAGGAAGGGATGCAGCATAACCAGGCCAAGGCGTATCTTTGGTTAAAAAAATCAAGCTTAGCGCTAAAAGTCCAAAACCTGTATATTCAATAATTTTTTGCTTAATCGATGATAAAGAATATTGGTTAAAATAAAAGTACACCAGTCCACCTGCAATTAACTCCCATGCACGTGTTGAGAGTTTAAAGAAAGCATATATCGGATTTTCTGGTGTAAGTTTTACAGACAACAAAAATGAGCAAGAAAATAATATTAGAAGTAATATGCCTATATATTTAGTTTGTTTTGTAAGCTTTTTAAATGTGTACAAAATGATGGGAAAAAGGATGTAGAACTGCCATTCAACAGCTAAAGACCAGGTATGCAGTAATGCTTTATCATGTGAACTAGTTGCAAAATAGTCTCCTGATTGTTCATAGAAGAGATTATTTGATAAGAAAGTGAGACTGTATCTCGCATCTTTAGCAAAGTTTTTTAGATCTTCTGGGATAAACACAAATAGCCCCAAAGCCGTTAAAACTAAGACTAAGAATAATAGTGCGGGATAAATACGAATAATTCGAGATAAGTAAAAATCAACAAAAGAAAAATTATTGTGTTCAAGCTTTTCCACAATGATTTTTGTCATCAGATAGCCTGATATCACGAAGAAAACATCAACGCCCAAGTACCCAGCAGAGAAACCGAATACATTGAAATGGAAAAGAACAACAAAAACTACAGCATATGCTCGAAGTCCATTAATATCAGTTCTAAATTGATGATTATTCATATATTTGGGATGACTACAGAAAGACTTGAGCGTTCACATAAGGATGGAAGGAAATTACAGGTGAATTGTAAGTTCTACTCACCACTTTGTGTCAATAGAGTATTTTGTAATTGTTCAGGAGGTATTTTTTCAAAAGCTTTTACTGCACTGTTCTGAGATAAATTATAGACATTTATTTGCTGAGATTTTAGAAAGCGGGCAGCGGCATCGAATGCAGGCAATGTTACATCTAAATACTGATTCAACATAGTGGGTTGTTTATTTTCTTTATTTTCATAGAATCTGGGTTGGGAAAAATTATTCATATCCAAACCTGCAATATAAATGTCTTTATATTTCAAATGATAAGTGATTTGAAGTGCAACATAAGCCACTGTAAAATAGTCAAAAACAGCATTAAAAATGTGACTAGAAAACCCTAAGCGGTCATAGATATGAAAATAATTTGGAGTTTCAGTCACGCGTATCCGCTCACCTAAAAATCGCTCAATTTCACCTTCAGTGATAGGCTCAACAACTTTAATGTCGCAAAGAATATTTTCTAATTTTATTTTTCTTAAAATCAGGTCTAAACAACGTGGTGTTGTAAATAGTGTACAAAAGGAAGTTTTAAGTACATTTTCAATTAGATCAAAACGATTGTTGGTGAAATTGTGATCAATGATCACATAATATTTAAATTTGACACCACTTAAGGCAATTGCACCATTTACACCAATATAATCAATATCCGATCGCTGTAAATATGACGTTTCTAGTTGATGCACAGATGGACCTGTTGCAATTAGCATACATTTTCGATTGGGACTAAAATTTAATTGGGAATTATCGACAATAAGTTGTTTTTTAAAATAAATTTTTTGCAAATCACCATCGGGACTACGTTCTACTTGATAGTATGGCCAATAGCGACGATTGTGTTTATATGATTTTGGATGACTATACTTGTAAATAAATTTATACAGATTTCTAAGGATATAATTTGAAAAAAAACGTTGGGCTGAGATTATTGGTTGAGACATAAAGATCAAATTCTATGTAAGAAAATATGAAACAGGATACAACGTAGCCTGCTACCAATTTTAGTCATCTAAAGTAAAATTAGGTTTTTTACTAAACTTTGATTTTATGGCTTTGATGCTAGCTGTAAGCCAAGTTGTCCCTTTGACAGGGCGTGTAACTATATTGCCTTGATAATTGATTTGAGTCGCTTTTTGAAATGGACCATAAGCTTTTACTAAATAGTCTTCAGGTTTATAACCATTATCCAATGCTTCTTGATAATATTGATCAAATAACTCAACTAAGTCTTGTCTTGGATGAGGCATGATTTTTCCATCAAACCAATGTTTTTGATTGTTTTTTTCTAGGCGCGGTAACGAGTATTTATGGCTAAACTGAGTACCCATGTCGGAGTAATGTAGAATTTTGATGTCTTCTATTTTTAAGCCTTCACCATCAATACAGTTATATGAATTATTGTAGTTTTGGACTAAATGAGGTTGGTCTTTGATTAGTTGCATTAACTTCTTGTGACCATCTGGATCCGATTGCAACGTTTTAAGTGAAGGTAAATATTGTTTAGCTTTTTTACAATCCCAAACACAAGTACATAAACGAGCTGAACTTTTGCCACCTTTGGCGATGACGATTGCATCATCTTTCATCGGATGCGACCATAACTCTGCGATATCACATAAAACGATGACATCAGCATCCATATAGATCGAACGCCCTTCAAAGTTGGATGATTCAGGAATTGCCCAACGGAAACCAGAAAATGGGGTTGCCCATTTCTCAGTATGCCATCCTTCATGCGTTTCTTGATTGCTATACCACGGACTAGTAGGATCATGGCTCAACTGCATCCATGTAATTTCAATTGGGTGCTGTGTATTTTTACGGATGCTATAATCAAGCACCATCATTTGTTCTAAATCACAGTTATTTGGATCACAGCCAACAAAAATTTTAATTGTTTCTTTGGGCATTCTGATTCTCGTCACGCAGAAGATAGCAAGCAGTTTGATAAGTATAATCTGAAAGCAAATAATACAAAACCCTTTGTTAAAATGAATTCAAATAATGTCTAGTTTAATTTTATAGAAAATTGTTATTATTGAATTTAAGAATAAATTTAGCCTTAGTTTATGAGAAATTTTGTTATTAGTTTGTCTAGCGCGACTCTTCGACGAGCGCATATAAGTTCGGAGTTTGCTAAAGAAAAGGTCGATTTCGAGTTTTTTGATGCAATTACCCCTGTGACATTACAAGCAACTTCATCTGCAATAGGCTTAGTAACTAAGCAAACTGATTTACATCAGAATGAAGTTGCTTGTCTATTGAGTCATGTGGTGTTGTGGAAAAAAGCAGTAGATGAACAGTTAGACTATATTGCTATTTTTGAAGATGATATTTATTTGGGTAAACAGGCTGTTTCGTTTCTTACCAATGTTGCGTGGATACCATCTTTCTGCGGCATCATTAAATTAGAAACCTTAAATAAAAAGATTCAACTTCCTAAGATGCAATCAATTATTCCTTTGCATTTGAATAGAAAACTCATGTTATTGGGCGAGCCACATATGGGTGCAGGTGGTTATATACTTTCATTAAATGTCGCGAAGGAATTATTGGAGTATGTATTGCGAAGTCCAAAACTAATACCAATTGATCATATTATTTTTAGAGAATTCCCTGAGTCCTCAGGCGAAAAGATTTTTCAATTGTCCCCAGCAATATGTATTCAAGATGTGATTTTAACCAAAGGCAAGACAAACTTTCCAAGTTCACTTGAAAACGTGAGAAATGCGCGAAAGGGTGAGGATAAAAGTAAGAAGAAATTAACTTTATTGGGCAAAATGAAACGTGAAATGAGTCGTTTAATCTTGCAAGTTCATGTATTTTTCCAAGAAAGAATTCAATCTATCAAGGGTAAGGCTTTGATTAAAATAAAATTTAAGTAATACGGCGGCGGTTATGAGTGATGAACAGACTTCTGAGTCGATTATTTGCTTAGTTAAATTTAGGAAGGAATGATTATTATTGAGATGATGGTTGGTAGTAATTTTCAAAATTAGGATTTCCCTTAAACCGCTTATATCCCCACATATATTCAGCAGGAAAGCGGTTGATCATTTGCTCTACCGCTTTATTTAATGCAGTTGTCGCAACTTCTATATCTCGATCATAAAGTTCAGGATCATTGAGATCATCACAGTAGACCTCAAAACCTTCACCATCCTCTCTACGGAAACAACTTAATCCCACTAAGCGGCATTGAGTTTTTTGTGCCATTTTGCTGGCTAAAGTACTGGTTAAGCAGGGAATTCCAAAAAAAGGAACCAAGACACCACCAGAGGGTTGAGGGACATGATCAGGCAAAATCACGCTGAATCCACCTTGCTTTAGGTTTTTAAACAGTGCTTTTACCCCATTGGCATCAGTAGGAACCAGTGTTGCATTGAGCCGCTGGCGGGCATGTAAGGCAAAGGCATTAAAACCACTATCTTTCATGGGTTTATACATAATAGTCGGGGTGCCATATTGGTTTACCCACGCATTCATCATTTCCCATGTACCCAGATGTGGAGTAATAATCAGTGCACCTTTCGGGTCTTTTAGCGCATTCGTCAGGACTTCTAAGTTATGCACAGTATGGATTTGCTGGATACTCCATTCGGGAGGCATAGCCCAGCATTTTCCAGACTCAATATAACTGAGACATTGTTTGGTGACGCTTTCCCGTGCCAATTGTTCTTTTTGTTCTGGGTTAAGTTCTGGATAGGCGAGAGCAATATTGACGCGGGTTTTCCACAGCATACTTTTACTAGGATTTTGATTGATAAAGTAGGCTGCCACTTTTGCGATACTACGCAAAAATGTTAAAGGTAGAATACGTAGTAGGGTAATGTAAAACGACATGACCATCAGTCTTGCTTATCGGTATTGCCCTTGAGCACCATATAGATCAGCCCCACAAAAATCACAAAAGCACCACCAATACTACTTAAGCTAAAGTATAAAATACGGTCATTAGTGTCTAAGGCAAATAGGTTATTGGCTAGAATGTAACGCATGAATAACCATTGAGCGACAGCAAATACAATTAGCATAATGCCACGATTACGAACTGCAGGACGCATAGCCATAGTAACGCTCAACTAAAAATTCAAAACGAAGCGCTATTATGCCACTAGCTTGGCTTTATCTCAATTCATAAAAAAACCCTGCATTTGCAGGGTTTTTCTTAGAGTTTCAAAAATTATTCTTGAGATTCTGCTTTTGGTTTTTCACGTAAGCGAATACCCAAGTCACGCAATTGAGTGGCTTCAACTGGTGCAGGTGCTTGAGTCAATGGACATTCAGCCGTCTTGGTTTTCGGGAAGGCAATCACATCACGAATAGACGATGCACCTGTCATTAACATCACCAAACGGTCTAAACCAAATGCTAAACCACCATGCGGAGGCGCACCATAACGTAACGCATTGAGTAAGAAGCTGAATTTCTCTTCGGCTTCTTCTTCTTCAATGCCTAAAGCTTCAAAAATCGCTTTTTGCATTTCTAAAGTATAAATACGCAGTGAGCCACCACCAATTTCAGTACCGTTCAAGACCATGTCATAGGCAACAGACAATGCTTCGCCTGGATTGCTTTTCACATCTTCAACGCTTGATTTAGGAAGCGTGAACGGGTGGTGAACAGAAGTCCATTTGCCATCATCAGTTTCTTCGAACATCGGGAAGTCAACTACCCAAAGCGGAGCCCATTCGCAAGTTGCAAGGTTCATGTCATGACCAATTTTCACACGAAGTGCGCCCATTGCATCATTCACAACTTTGGCTTTGTCTGCACCGAAGAATACGATGTCGCCATTTTCAGCACCAACACGTTTCAACAGATCCAGCACGATTGGCTCGATGAATTTAACGATAGGTGATTGAAGACCTTCAATACCTTTCTCAAGTTCATTGACCTTGATGTAAGCCAGACCTTTCGCACCGTAAATACCAACGAATTTAGTATATTCATCGATTGCGCTACGTGGCAGTGAGCCCGCACCTGGAACGCGAAGCGCAACGATACGGCCTTTAGGATCTTTAGCAGGACCTGCGAATACTTTGAACTCGACGTCTTGCATCAAGTCTGCAACGTCAACAAGTTTCAAAGGAATACGTAAGTCTGGTTTGTCAGAAGCGTAGTCACGCATTGCTTCTGAATAAGGCATACGTTGGAATTTGTCGAATTTGATGCCAAGAAGTTCGTCGAACATCTTAACAGTCATACCTTCCATCAAATCCATAATATCGTCATCGCTCATGAACGATGTTTCGATGTCGATTTGAGTGAATTCAGGCTGACGATCCGCACGTAAGTCTTCGTCACGGAAACATTTTGCGATTTGGTAGTAACGATCTACACCACCTACCATCAATAACTGTTTGAACAGCTGTGGTGATTGTGGAAGAGCATAGAAGCTACCATTAGATACACGGCTTGGAACTAAGTAGTCACGCGCACCTTCAGGGGTCGCACGAGTCAAGATCGGAGTTTCAACGTCCAGGAAACCGTGATCGTCTAAATAGTTACGGATCAGGTTGGTCACTTTAGAACGGAAACGTAAACGATCGATCATTTCAGGACGACGGATGTCCAGGAAACGATATTTCAAACGGATTTCTTCAGAAATGCTTGTATTTTCGTCATTTAATGGGAATGGAGGAGTTTCAGACTGAGCAAGAACTTCAATTTCTTTACCCAATACTTCGATTTGACCACTCACCATGTTGGCATTTTCAGTACCCGCATAACGGCGACGTACACGGCCTGTAATTTTTAATACGTATTCAGAACGTGCTTTGTCTGCTGTTGCAAACGCTTCAGGTGTATCTGGGTCGATAACCACTTGAACAAGACCGTCACGGTCACGCATGTCAAGGAAGATGACACCACCGTGGTCACGGCGACGGTGTACCCAACCGCATAATGTTACGGTCTGGTCAATTTGAGCTTCGGTTAAAGAACCGCAGTAATGAGTTCGCATCATAGCGTTAAAAATCCAACTATATGGGTTAAGGAAGCGTATACGTAAACAGCGTACCGCCTTTAGCAAAGGTAGGATTATGCCTCTTTGGGCATGTTGTCACAAGAACTTGAGGCAAAAACAGTATCATTTTAAAGTGAATAAGCAGGAAGTGAGAGATTTTCCTAGCCCATACGCCGATCACGATCCAGAAATAAAAATAGCAGACAGCCCAAACTAAAAGTGATTAAAAAGCCCTGGCTAAATTCATTGATAGAGCGGCCGGTAAAATAATACAGATCAGATCGCCAAGCATCATCCGGAATGTAGCGCATATAGTCCCATGTCGAAAATAAACCTGTGAGCGTAGATAAACCTAATAAACCCCAGCAAAAGATGAGGATCTTGTGACTGACGCTTAGATATTGCCGATGAGTTTTATAGTAATGCAGACTCATCCACAGAATAAAAGGTAGAGCTAGGGCAGAAGTCCCGATCTGTAAAATCCGGTGTAGGGGATAAGTTCGTCCTAAAATTTGATACTGCTGGCTGAGAATGTCATAAAAGGCAAAAGTTCGAAAATCCGCATGGGTCAGACCATCCCAAATAATATGGGTTGCTGTTCCAATCACCACTGCAATACACATAGCGCAAATAAATCTGAACGCTGAAAATAGGTTATGAATATTTAAATCATGCTGTATGCCAATGAAACGATAAATCACTGGCCGATAAATCAAATACCAGACCGCACAAAAAATAAGACCAATCCATAAATCAGGATGAATCAGTGAAGACCATAAATGAGTAATATTAGATTCTTTTTGGGTAAAAAGGCGGTACAGGTCTGGAACCATGCTGCCAATTGCCAGCGCAGCAACAGGTAGCCTGTTGCCGGTTAAATATGAAATAGGCGGAGCCAGTACAGCATGGGATAAAGTAAAGGGCATAAAAAATAGTGTCTTACTGCAATAAAAAATATTCAAACGACATTCTAATAAAATATCTCATTGATTACCGTAAAGGATTGCAAAAGCAATGAAATGTTATATTATAACACTATTCGAAATTGCTGAATTTGAGCTTGGGTCATGTCCTTTTCTAAGAATCTAATAACACTCTCAATTTTTGCTGTAGTTGCGCCTACGGTATTTGCTGAACAGTCATCTTCTTCTATTCCTGTACAAACCATGGATACCATTCAGGTACAAGCTCATCCACTGGTACAGACTGCGGCAGATTTTGCAGTTGCTGATCTGATGGTGGATCAGAAAGCCTTATCTGAACGTGCGACGACTATTGGTGATGCGTTGGCTGATGAACTTGGGGTGTATTCAAATCAGTATGGAACCGGAGCGAGCCGACCGGTAATTCGAGGCCAGGATGGTCCACGTGTCAAAGTTTTGCAGCATGCCTCCGAAACGGCTGATGTATCTACTCTATCTCCTGACCATGCGGTGACGGTTGATCCGATTCTGGCCAAACAGGTCGAAGTGATTCGTGGCCCATCAACTTTGCTTTATAGCGCGGGAACCGTCGGTGGTCTGGTCAATGTCACTGACCAGAAAATCCCAACCCAAATGCCGGAAGACGGTCTGGAAGGAACTGCTGGACTACGTTACAACTCGGGCAGTGATGAAAAACTGGCAAGTGCAGGCGTGACTGCTGCAGTCGGTGAAAATTTTGCCCTGCGTGTCGAAGGTACTAAACACAAAGCCAATGACTATATTGCACCTGATTATGTAGTAGAAGAATCTCATGGCGATCATTCACATTTTCACAAAGAACGTCGTGTAGGCAATACTTTTGCTGAAGGCCAGACTGTAAATATTGGTGGATCATGGATTCATGATCGTGGTTTTGTGGGGCTATCTTATAGTAACCGTCAGGATGAATATGGCTTGCCGGGGCATAGTCATGAATATCATGGCTGTGTATTACATGGTGATCATTTCCATGGCTGTCCAAAGCCGGGTGTTGCCGCAGAACATGAAGAAGAGCATGGCGGACCATGGGTAGATCTGAAATCTGAACGTTATGAAGTACGTACTGAACTGGAACAGCCTTTTGCCGGTTTTGACAAGTTACGTGCCCATGCCAGTTTTACTGATTATGAGCATGATGAGCTGGAAGAAAATGAAGTCATTAGTAATTTCAAAAGCAAAGGCTACGATGGTCGTTTAGAACTAGTCCATGTTCCGGTTGCTGGTTGGGAAGGAGTAATTGGTACCCAATATAGCCAGCAGAAAATCAATCTGGCTGCTACAGAACATGATCATCATGAAGATGGTGACGAGGATGATGAAGAACATCATGTCCATGGTTCAAGCGTGGTCATGCCAGATACCAAAACTGAAAAATACAGTCTATTTGCCTTAGAGCATAAACAACTCGGCGATGTGCATGTCGAATTGGGTGCACGTGTTGATCATCAGAAAGTACAGGTTGAATCTGAACAGAAAAATTATTCAGGCACGGGCGTCTCTGCTTCTGCTGCTGCGAATTGGGAATTTGCCCCGAACTATAAGTTATCCATTGTAGGTTCACATCAGCAACGTTTACCACTGGCGCAAGAGCTGTATGCCAATGGCCTGCATTTTGCCACCAATACCTATGAAGTCGGTAATCCTGATCTGGATAAAGAAAGCTCGAATAACCTGGAGCTGGGTTTCGAATATGAAGGTGCTAAGCTGGATTATCATGCGCATATTTACCATAACTGGTTTGATGACTATATCTACGGTGCGACAACCGCCAGAAATGGAAATTTGCGTGGGGTAGAATATACCCAAGATAAAGCCCGTTTCTATGGGGCTGAAGCGGAAGCTACTTATGCATTAAATGATACATACAAGCTTGGTGTATTCGGTGATTACGTGCGCGGTAAAATTGAGGGTGAAAATGCACCCCGTATTCCAGCAGGCCGCTTAGGAACCAAGGTTGAAGCAGACTTTGCCGATGGCTGGTCAGGAATGGCAGAGTATTATCATGTCTTTAATCAGGACAAAACGGCCAGTTATGAAGATGAGACCCAAGGCTACAACATGGTCAATGTCGGTCTAAGCTATGCCAATAGCATTGCTGATAAAAATGCCTATCGGGTTTATTTTAAAGCCAATAATCTGCTGGATGATCAGGTCTATTCGCATAGCTCATTCCTGTCGAATATTCCACAAGTCGGACGTAATTTCACAGTCGGCGTACAATATGATTTCTAGGATTCAGATGAAATAACTGACCAAATCCAAGTACTGTCACTGAAATAGACTTGAAAAATCATCAGATTAAACCTAGCCTGAGCATATTGGGTTAGGTTTTTTCTTATGCGTATCTTTCAACGAATTCACAATAAACTGAACTGGTCAAACCGCCGTTATGCGGCCTTGATCATTGGTGTGCTGATGGCCAGTTATCTGGCTTCAGCAATTTATCATACTTATAAACCGTTACCTGAAGGGCTGAATTACACGGGTAAGCTGCGCCATGCACAGGTGAAATTTCTGGTCGATCAGACTTATCTGGATGCACAGGGCAAGCAGCAACTGGATCATCATATTTTTAATGAAATGCTGAAAATGGTTGAGGAAGCAAAATCCCTGATCGTGCTGGATATGTTTCTGTTTAATCAGCAGACCGGTGCCTCTAAGCAAGAACATCAGGCACTCAGCAAACAGCTCACAGATGCCTTACTCAACAAGCGATTGATGCAGCCTGAAGTCGAAATCAAATTTATTACCGATCCGATTAATTCTGTCTATGGTGGAATTACAGCGCAGCATTATCGAGAACTGCGTCAGGCAGGGGTGGATGTAATCGAAACCAATCTGACACCGTTACGTGCTTCTAATCCAAGCTGGTCAGGTTTCTGGTATCTGTGCTGTCAAGGAGTTGGCAATAATCCGGAAAAAGGCTGGTTGCCAAATCCGTTTGGTCCAGAAAAAGTGACCTTACGCAGTTATTTCGACCTGTTTAATTTCAAAGCCAATCATCGTAAAACACTGGTCGTGGATACAGATCAGGGCTGGAAAGCACTGGTTACCTCAATGAACCCACATGATGGCAGTTCACGGCACTCCAATATTGGTCTACTGGTCTGGGGCAGAACAGCGATTGATATTCTTGCGACAGAACAGGCGGTCGGGATCATGTCTCAAGCCAATATGCCGGCTGTGATTGCAGGTGAGTTTGAAGCAGAAAAAAAACAGCCTCAGGTTCAGGTGCTAACTGAAAAAGCCATTTATGAGGGAGTTCTAAAGCTGCTTGAAACGGCGAAAGCAGATGAGCAGATTGATCTGGCCATGTTCTATCTGTCAGAACGTAAGATTGTGAAAGGGTTGATTGCAGCGCATGAGCGCGGAGTGAAACTTCGGATTTTACTTGATCCAAACAAAGATGCATTTGGGCGTGAAAAAAATGGCATCCCTAACCGGCAGGTGGCTTCAGAACTGCATAAAGCTGGTATTCCGGTACGCTGGTGTAATACTCAAGGCGAGCAATGTCATAATAAACTTCTGATGAAATATGGTGCCCAGCAATCTGAAATGATTTTAGGTTCCGCTAATTTCACGGCACGTAACCTAAAAAATTATAATCTGGAGACCAATCTGCGTGTGGTAGGACAACCTCAGGCGGAAGTCTTTAGCGATGCGCAGCAGTATTTCAATACGGCCTGGTCTAATTTGAATGGCCGTTCGATGAGCGTGGACTATGCTCAATATGCTGAAGAGTCATTCTGGAAATACTGGTTATACCGTTTTATGGAATGGAGTGGTTGGTCGACGTTTTGATTGGCCTCTCCCTAGCCCTCTCCTGAAAGGAGAGGGAACTCCTTCTCCCTATGGGAGAAGGTTGGGATGAGGGGAGTTATTTTTCTGGATTAGGCGGAACCAATTGATCCAGTTCTTTATCTGTCAGCTCATCCAGTTCAGAAATATCAGTCTTGATTTTCCATTGAGATTCATCATCCACCGGATTTGGCAAACGTGCTTCTAGCCAGTCGCACACTACATCTGGTGGGAAGTCGGCATGATTACACTGAATGACCCAAGACAGGAAATCTTTAGCGACACCATTCATATAAGGCGGTGGAGAAACTGGAAGAAACTGAGTCGGCAGGCGCTCATTTTTAGAAATATAGTTCAGGACATGACCCAGTTCCTGCACAGTTTGCCATGCTAAAGGATGATCGACATTGATCTGAAATTTAAACCACCAAGCCTGTTTTCCATCCGAGCCATAGCTATCAATCAGTCCTTTTTGAACACTGGGTACCTTGCAAAAATATTCATATAAACGATCGAAATTTAAATCAGACACAGTATGCAACTCAAAGCATTAAAAAGGTGATATTAGCATACGCACTTCAGCGCTCATCACGCAAGCTGATTAAAGTCATGGAATCAATTACAAAACTTTGCAGCGGCAGGGGATTTATCCATATTTTCTGCATGGATTTTGGTTAAAATATGGTCAGAAATCTTTGGAGGACGCACTTATGAAAAAATTAGCTTCAGGTGCATTGCTGGCTTCATTCCTGTTTGGTATTGCGGTGCCCGCTTGGGCGGATAATGCCTGGGTAGGCTATACTGGTGTTGATCGTTCTAAACCTCAACATCGTCCTCCATCGCGTCCTCATTATGCACCACAGCCGCCTCATTCGCAGCGGCCTTATTATCCGCAACGTCCATCCCATGGTGGATATTATCCTCCTGCCCAGAGCCAAAGTGGGTTCAATATCCAGTATCAGGCACCAACCACGATTTACCAGAATTCCAATAGCTATAGCTGGGTCAATGGTGATCCGAATGTAGCCCACATTGAAAGTTCGAGATATACAGTGATTAGTGACTGGCAGCGTTTGGGATTACCGGCACCACCACGCGGAAGTTACTGGATTTATGAAAATGGACGTTATGTGTTGATGAATAACCGTTAAAAGAAATTCCCTCTCTTGTTAGGAGAGGTGATTAATTACCCTCTTGCGAAGCAGTGCTTCTCACCTTTTGCAAAGGGGGACTTTTCTATGACTATGCCAACTCATCATCCTCAGGTCGTGGAGTTTTACCTTCTGGCAATGGCTTTTCGCTATGCTTGTCGCGAATGACGGATGGATAGGTCCAGGATGCATAACGAACCACTAGGATGGCAAAAGCCAGAATCAGAATCGAACCGGTAATAATGACCTGATCCATGCTGGCTTTGTGCGTATGTTGAATATCGGAAATCAGTAAACGGGTCAGGGCAGTAATCGCAATATAAATCAGGAACCGAACCGGCATATGATTGGTCTTGAAATAGATGCCGACCATGGCACCAAGTTCCAGATAGATAAACAGCAAAAGAATATCGTCAATGGTGGCAAACTGTTTGACGGCCAAGATGTCAAATACGGTATGACCTGCGGACCAGATCACCATACAGCCAATAATAAACAGCGCAAGATAATGGAAACTTTCAACGGCAAGGTTGCCAAAACGGTCGAGGAGAGTTTCTATTCTTTTTACTTTAGACTCAGATTTACTCATGTTCTCCTCCAGATTTTTCATGTGAAATAACATATGAACAGGAAAGAACTAGCAAAGATCATGCACAAAAAGAGAAAAATAAAATAAAAGTGAAATTATTCGAACTTTTGCACTTTTTTGCACTAACTTGTTATATTGTATGAGAACTACATTGAATAAATAGGAGAAAAAAAATGTTGGACAAAATTCAAACAAAAATTAGTCAATTAGAAGCAGGAAAAAAATTAATCCTGGGCGCGGGGATCAAGGCTGAAGAGATGCAGAAGGTACTTGAACTGTGTGAATCTCTAGAGTCGCAAGGGGGAATTAAAATAGTAAATAAGCATTTCAATCCTAAAATAACGACGCAACCAGATACGATCTTGATTGAAAAAGTATAGTGTATAAAAAGCCCTGCAGATGCAGGGCTTTTTATATGGATTCACTGTCCCGTCCTGAAATAAGTT
>NZ_JAALGV010000086.1:0-8716 GCF_011174875.1 Acinetobacter sp. GFQ9D191M | reverse complement strand
TGGTTATTTGCAACAGTGCCGTTTAAAGTGCGTGTGATAAATAGAAGTGTAATACAGGAAAATGGTAAGGTTTATCAGCCTAGTCATCTGTCCATTATGTAGAAAGAGCAGCACTTTAATGTTTATGCTGTTCCAATGTATTACATTCCTTACTTTCTATTTGTAACGTAATTTCAGTAATACTATGATTATGTTTTAGAACTTCTAAGGCCTTTTGATAGAGTTGATCTGTATTGCTATTCGGAGCAACCAAATGAGCAGTTAAATGAATATTTTTTGAGGATATAGCCCAGACTTTCAACTGATGAATCCCTTCAACGCCCTCTAGCTTCAATAAATCATTTCTTAACGACTCAATATCAATCTCATCAGGAACTCCTTCAAGCAGAATATTAATACTTTGTTTTAATAAAATCCAAGTTCGAGGTAAGACCCAGAAGCCAATTAACACAGCGATTACGGTATCAACCCACATCCACTGGGTAAAATAAATAACTATTCCTCCGATAATCACGCCTATCGATCCTAGAGCATCACTAAGAACTTCTAAATATGCACCTTTTATATTTAGACTTCCTTCAGCACTAGCAGAAAGGATTTTCATTGAAATCAAATTTACGACCAAACCAATGACCGCGACAATCATCATTTCAACACTTTGAATTTCAGCAGGGTTCGTAAAACGTTGATAAGCTTCATATACAATATATATTGCTACCACAAAAAGCATCACCGCATTAAACAGAGCCGCTAAAATTTCAAATCGCTGATAGCCAAAAGTTCTTTTATCATCTGCGGCTTTTTTACCAATTTTGATAGCGGCAAGAGCAATAGCTAAAGCGGCTACATCAGTAAACATATGAGCTGCATCAGATAACAAAGCCAAACTTTGGGTAATAAAAGCAGCGACAACTTCTACTATTAAAAAAGTAGTCGTTAAACCTAAGGCAACCATTAACTTCTTACTATTTTCTTCAGTAACAACCGCATGGCTATGATCATGATGTTCTGACATAAAATATTTTCCTTATTCTATTTATGATGAGCAGAGATATTGGATAACAGCCAATATCTCTGCTGTAAATCGACTAATCTATTGGATTAAGAAACTTTCTTTTCATTCATCCAGCGGTACAGTACGGGCAATAAAACCAATGTAAGCAGGGTAGAGGAGATAATTCCTCCAATAACCACTGTTGCTAAAGGTCTCTGTACTTCTGCCCCAGTTCCGGTTGCCAAAGCCATCGGGACAAACCCAAGGGACGCCACACAAGCGGTCATCAGCACAGGTCTAAGACGCAAAATTGCACCCTGCCACGTTGCATAATAAAGGTCATATTGCTGTCGCAACTCTTTGATAAAGGTGAGCATGACTAAGCCATTCAGTACAGCCACCCCCGATAGTGCAATGAAGCCAACCCCTGCTGACATGGATAATGGAATGTCACGCAACCACAACGCGATTAAGCCTCCACATAAGGCAAACGGGACACCACTAAAGACCAGTAAGCTTTCTTTGATATTATGGAATACAGCCATCAATAAAATAAAGATCGTCAACAATGCGAGCGGAACCACCAATTGCATACGCGCTTTTGCAGACATCAGATTTTGAAATTGACCGCCATAATCTATCCAATAACCGCTTGGTAATTCCTGTTTGGATAACGTGCTCTGAAGTTCTGTTACGAATGAGCCTAAATCGCGTCCTTCTACATTTGCAGTAATAACCACCCGACGTTTACCATTTTCACGGCTGACCTGATTAATACCCAGGATATTTTCAACGCGTGCAACATCTTGCAGTTGGACTAAACCACCATTTGGCAATTGAACAGGAAGTAGCGCTAACTGCTCGGGACTACGCTGGGATTCATCTAGACGGATAACAAAATCAAAACGCTTGTCTCCCTGTAGAATGGTTCCAACATTTTGACCACCGACACTTGTCGCCACCAGATCCTGAATTGCTCTTACCGACAAGCCGTATTGTGCTGCTCTGGACTTATCAACTTCTACATTCAACAAGGGTAAGCCGCTGGTTTGCTCTACATTAACGGCTGTCGCGCCTGAAATTGATTTAATTTTCTGAGAAATCTTATTCGCTTCACGATTCAGAATTTCCATATCATCGCCAAATAACTTGACACCCACATCACTTCGCACCCCTGAAATTAACTCGTTAAAACGCAGTTCAATGGGTTGCGAGAACTCACTGTTATTTCCCGGCAATGTCGCTAAGAAAGTAATCATTCTTTGGCGAAGCTCATCAATCGTTTGTTTTGGATCAGGCCATTCATCATGAGGTTTTAACAGTACCACGCCATCTGAAATGTTGGGTGGCATGACATCTGTGGCCACTTCTGCTGTACCGGTACGGGCAAAGATTGCTTTAATTTCAGGAAATTCTTTCAACAGTAACTTTTCAGTATTTTCCTGCATTCTCAGTGACTGTTCTAACCCTGTACTTGGGGAACGCATTTGCTGAACAGCAAAATCACCTTCACCCAGTTGAGGTGCAAACTCGCTACCTGTTTGAGTAGCTAGCACACCCGTAAGCACTAAAATACAGGCAGCCACAATAGTCACAAATAAACGAAGCTCATAGGCTCTATCTAAAAGCAATTCATATTTAGTTTTAAGCCAATGCATCCAGCGACTTTCGGTTTCCTTGACTTCTCCAGTGACAAATAGGGCAACTGCGGCTGGCACAAAAGTGACAGATAAAATCATGGCCCCAATTAAAGCCAGTACAACCGTCATTGCCATAGGATGGAAAAGTTTGGCTTCTACACCCGTCAGGGTAAAGATAGGTAGATAAACTACCAAAATAATTAACTGTCCAAAGATGAGAGGACGACGCGCCTGTTTTGCAGCCAAGAAGACTTCTTTAAATCTTTCAGAACGGCTAAGTAAACCACCTTTCAGCTTCTGAGCTTCTGCTAGCCGACGGATACAGTTTTCTACAATAACCACTGCACCATCAATAATAATACCGAAGTCCAGTGCCCCTAAACTCATCAGATTTGCACTAATCTTCTGCTCTGCCATTCCCGTCAAGGTAAACAGCATTGACAGTGGAATAACGCAAGCCGTGATCAGCGCAGCACGGAAATTACCTAGAAAGAGAAATAAAATAACAATGACGAGGATTGCACCCTCAATCAAATTTTTCTGAACGGTTTTGATCGCCCGATCAACCAAATGCGTACGGTCATACACAGTCTCAATCACCACACCTTTAGGTAGCGATTGCTGGATCGATTGCACCTTTTCATCAATGGCTTGAGCAACGGTACGGCTATTTTCTCCCATCATCATCATGGCAATACCCAATACAGTTTCTTCACCATTATAGGTTGCAGCCCCTGTTCTTAAGTCATGACCAATTGAGACATTGGCGACATCTGCCACCCGAATAGGATAGCCGTTTTTATTGGTAATACTGATGTTCTGGATATCTTCAATCGTGTTTAAAGTGCCGGGAACACGAACCGTTAGCTGTTGTCCATTTTTCTCAATATAGCCAGCACCACGGTTTTCATTATTCTCTGTTAAGGCAGTTTGTAAATCAGACAAAGGAATTTGCAATTGTTGCAATCGGTTCAGATCAGGGGCAACCACATAGGTTTTATTAAAGCCACCGATACTGTTGATCTCCGCAACGCCTTTTACGCGCTGTAATTGCGGTCTTACAATCCAATCCTGAATTTCACGTAAATCCATCGCCGAATAAGGGGTTCCATCCGGCTTTTTAGCATTTGGTTCGGCTTTAATCACCCATTGATAGATTTCACCTAAACCTGTCGAAATAGGCGACATGTTAGGTTGCACATCTTCAGGCATTTCTCCCATTGCTTCTTGCAAGCGCTGGTTGATAAGCTGTCTGGCCCAGTAAATATCCGTGCCATCTTCAAAAATGATGGTCACTTGCGATAAGCCGTAGCGTGAAATAGAACGGGTTTGTTCCATTTTCGGCATGCCTGACATGGCATTCTCGATTGGATATGTAATCCGCTGTTCCATTTCTAAAGCCGTAAAACCATTGGCTGAAGTGTTAATCTGCACCTGAGTATTGGTAATATCTGGTACAGCATCAATCGGTAACTTTTGATAACTATAAATACCAATAGCAATCCAAGCCGCAATAAACAGCATGACCCAGATTGCGTTATGGATAGAAAACTGGATCAGTCGATCAAACAGTCCTTCAGGTTTTACCGATTCGTGGTCTGGAATTTGAGGAGTTTCAGTGCTCATGTGAAGCCTCTCCTTTTTCCAGCTCGGATTTCAGTAAAAAACTGCCTTGAGCGGCATATTTTTGTCCCTGACTAAGCCCACTCACCACTTCAATCCATTGGCTCTCCCCAGATGATTGCCCTAATTTCACAGGTTGCGGACTGAATTCAACTTTTTGTCCATGCTGAGTGGCGACAAAAACCACATCTTTTCCATCGACATTCTGAACTGCGGACTTAAGTACCCGTAATGCGGTACTTTCACTCCGTTGTTGCAACTGTACGTTCACCATCAAGTTTGGACGTAATTCGGTTGCATTCGATTCAACTTTTGCTCGCACCTGAAGACGACCTGTTTGAATATCCGCTTCAGTATTTAAAGTCTGAATAACAGCTTGATAAACCTTTTCTGTTTGCAAGGATTTAAATTCGATCTTTTGATTCGGGGCTAAGCCCATAATTTCAGAATTTGGAACAATAAACTCAAGCCAGAGTTGATCTAACCGGTCTATCGTAAAGAGTTGATCGGCTAACTGAACATTTTCCCCGAGAACCAAATCCTTTTTACTGATCACGCCAGAAATGGGAGCTTTCAAAATATAGCGTCCGTTACTGGCATTCACTGCACCAAATGCACTTAAACGTGATTGGGCCGCTTGAACCTGAATTTGTGCCCGTTTATAGCTGTTATAAGCACGTTGATAGTCCTGTTTTGCTGAAATGCCCTGTGACCAAAGCTGACGCTCACGATCATAGTCTTGTTTCGCCAGTTCAAGGTTGGTTTGTTCAATTTTAAGATTGGCCTGCTGATCAACTAGATCAGGAACAAGCAACGCAGCCAAAGGCTGTCCTTTCTGAACTTTTTGACCGAGTTCTACATAGACATTTTCTACATGACCACTAAAACTCGGTGAGACGTGCGCTTGCTGATCCGTATTCACATTGAGTTTGGCAGGATAAGAACTTAATTTAACCACCGGGCCTTGATCGACCGCTGATAATTGTATGCCCTGTTCCACCAGTTGCTTGGCAGTCAGGCTCACACCTTCTGCATGCTCTTCGGTTTCACCGCCATGTTCTTCTCCGCTTTCTTCCTCTGCATGTTCATCTGATGTTTCCGATTTATTCTTACCAGTTAAGATCAAAAAAATACTGAGGAGTACGGTAGCGCCGATAACCAAACTAATCAGTAGAGGTTGAGAGATTTTTCCGCTCTGTTTTTTTAAGCTGTTTTTAAGATCGAACATGTTAATTTCCCCCACCAATGACAGGCATGGCCTGTATGTCTTGCCATAAGTTTTGATTGATTTGTGCAATAGCATCTTTCGACATGACTTCACTTGGGCTAATGCCTAAGCTCAAACTTTCTGCTTCAATGGCCTTTTGCCAGCCATCCCGTAACAACTGGACTTTACGCAGACGGATGTCTTGTAATTGAAGCGTGGCTTGCTGAACATCGGTTAAAGCAAACTTGCCTGCCAAGAAACCTTGTAGCGTCTTACTTTGAACTTGAGTCGCCAAAGGAATTTGAGTCTCGTCAACGACTTTGAATTGCAGCTCTAAACCCTGCAACTCGGTTAAAATTGTGCCTATTTGCAGCGCATTTTGCTTCAGATAAAACTCTTTCTGACGCTCTAATAAGTTCATTTTTTCTTGCGCGATTTTTATGCCATTTTGCTGACGATCGAAAATATTAAGCGGTACACTGACTCCGACTACTAATTGATTTTGTGTGGAGTTTTCCAAGGATTGGGTGCGGTTGACACCTAGGTTTAAAGTGGGGTTAGGACGTGCCTTTGCCCTTAGTTGATCAACCGTTGCTTGAGACTCTAATACCAGTAAAGCTCGATATTTCTCAACGTAGTTTTCCGCTAAATATTCTTGAACCTGTTCATGAGTCGATTTTGGCCAGAGCTTTTGTGAAGAGAGGTTTACCTGCAATGACTTATCAGACGTACCCCATAAATTTGATAATTGTTGGGTGGCCACTTGTACCTGTAAGTCTGCCTGTCTAAAAAGACGGATATTTTCAGCATGGCTTAAACGTGCGCGATTTACATCTACTTGGGCAATACTGCCTGCATTAAAGCGCTTTTCGATTGCTTGAAGGTTTTCTTGGCTCACCCGAAGTTGTTCATTGACAATGTTTTTTTCAAGTTCAGCAATGGCCAGTTGTGACCATACATATTTCACTGCAAGCTCAATTTGTGCTTGATAAATCTTCTGTTTCAGCGCTGTTTTATCTGTAGAGAGACTGGCTAATTTTTGGTTTGCTCTTCGCTCACCAAAAATATCCAAAGGTTGTGATATACCGATGGCAAGCTCTTTTTCATTATTTGAACCAAAGCCCGTTTGTTCAACTGACAATTCAGGATTTTTAAACAGCTTACTTTGCTGAAGATTCGTGGCATTAATACTATTTTGCGTTTCCCAGAAATTTTGGGACGCTTGATATTGGTTAACCTGCTCAATAGCTTGCTGCAGCGTTAAATCTTGAGTACTGGCGACTACGGAAGTACTGAAGCTGATCATTACAGATAGCAAGATACCGCTACCTAAGGCTGACCAGGATAAATTCAGGATGGAGGTATCCTGATGTAATTTGTTTTTTGACATGAAAATGCCCCACGCATAATGAAATTAGGAGTGGTGGGCTTTTATAAGACTACCCCACCAATAGTAGGGGCAAATCGGGAGGCGGGGTTAATTGATTCAGATAAGGGGGTTTATAAAAAGTTATTCCCAAATAAGTTGGGGTAATGCCGGTCTCAAAATTAGCTTTAAGCTTCAGATCATCGGGTGGGTCAATCTGAATCACGATTGTATTTGAGAAATGACTGCACTTTTCGTTAAAACAAACCTTCTGACAATAGTCATAGATTTCTTTATAGTTTTCTAGGGAATAAAGTGCTTGACGAGGACTATCACTCTTTTCGTCTAAATCGATTGGATTAGAGAGTATTGAATTGGGTATGTTTGGCATTTCATGCAGACACGCAGCCTCTGCCACACTCCAAATATTCTGGAATGTGAATAAGAGTACCAATATCTGGATTAGAAATGTTTTTCTCTTCATACACAAATCTGTATTTAAAACACCAATAAGAAGCTGTCCAGATCTATCAAAGATCTGATCACAGAATTTGAGTAACCTTAAACTTTTTGCAGCCTTAAGTAAAGATATACAGAATTTTTGAAAAAAGCATAGGTCTAGATAATCAAGCTAGATTTTTTAGAACTCCACATTGGTCAATTGTACATAAGCCATCACAAGTACCTCTTAAATCAGATAATTGTTCAATAAGCTTTTGTTGCTTGATTATATTTTCTCTGATAGCACTGACATGTAAGTCAATTAATTCATTCACATCTGAACAATTTTTCTTGGGATTATCTTTATAGGTGAGTAATTGACGAATTTCATTCAAACTCATATTTAAAGTTCGGCAATTCAAAATAAACTTAATTCGCTCAACATAGCCTATATCGTAAAGGCGGTAATTTCCTTCCGTTCTTTCGGGTTCCGGAATTAAACCTTCCTTTTCATAAAACCTAATTGTTAATACTGAACATGAGGTTTTTTTAGAGAGTTCACCAATTTTTAAATGCATTGAGTTGGTATTTCCAAAAAATCTTGACTCTATAGTAACTATAGGGATTCTAATATTCAAAGTTTATAAATTTTTTTAATGGGTATAACTATGAGTGGCTGTGGATGTAGTAAAGAAACACCATGCGAAGATAAGAAATCTCAACAAGAAAATCATCCATCAATTGCAGAAGCAAGCAATTCAAAGAATTGTGATAATACGCCTAGCTGTTGTGGTGAAGAGGAAGAAAAAAAATCTTCATCTCCTTGCTGTAACACTTCAAACAGTTGTGAAGATACCGCTCAATCCTGTTGTGGTTCTGATCCCAAAGAAAATTTAAGCACTGAAGACGTTTTAAAAGATTCGCACTACATGAGTGAATACTTAGTTCCCAAAATGGATTGTTCTGCGGAAGAACAGATGGTTCGTATGGCGCTATCTTCAATTGATGGTGTTCAAAAACTCATCTTTGATTTACCTAACCGGTCTTTAAAGGTTCTACATAATCAAAAAGATGAAAATATAACTACCAAACTTGAAGCTTTGGGTTTTGGTGCAAAGCTTGTGAAGACTGAAACTTATATAAGCAATCAACAGGCTAAGCAAACAAGTACCTACACCATTCCTAAAATGGATTGCTCTGCTGAAGAGCAAATGGTCCGTATGGCTCTTGCAGATATTGAAGCAGTTAAAGGTCTTACTTTTGATCTTCCCAATCGAAAACTGAAAGTCTTCCATAATGAAGGGATTCAGCAAATTACGGCTAAACTCGAAGGACTGGGTTTTGGGGCGAAACTTGATGAAACACAGCTTTCCTCAGGCGATATACCTAATGAACCTGATCCTGTGAGACAAGCTAAAGGGCACTGTTGCAAATAGTCGGTGGTG
>NZ_JAALGV010000085.1:0-1528 GCF_011174875.1 Acinetobacter sp. GFQ9D191M | reverse complement strand
ATTCCTGCACCAGAAGGATACCGTTGAATTTGATCTGACCAGCGATAAGGACACTGATCTTGAGGTTACAGACATTAATATCCCTCCTTTTGTGAAGTTGAATGATTTCCAATATGGAGGGGGAATTACCCAACGCTACAAAATCAAAAACACTAAATTAAAAACAAAGAATAAATCCTCAATACGCCTTCTTACAGTTGAATTTCCACAGACATTGCTAATTAAGCTGTACTCATTAATGACACCACCAGAAGGGTTATTACCGTCAAAATTGGGTGTTTGGGAATGGAGACAAACTTTCTATAACAAAATGACTGGGGAGAGTTACTTTTGCTCATGTTTTAAAGATGCCCTCACCAAAGAATATGTAGGTTTAGTAAGGAAACACGCCCATCTTGCGAATGCGTTAGAAAATAATTCCTTTAAAGAATCGATCTGTCACATTTGCACAAAAACGAATTCCGATTTGATGTATTCCCACAATATGTATAGTTCATCCTTCAAAGCAAGATATGGGGCATACATCACTAAGCATTCCATACAGGAAAGTATTAGTGAAAGGGATGCAGAGAACTACATTAGAGAGTTAAAAGGTGTAGCTAGAATAGGTGAAAGATGGGTAAATGAAACATTGTTGTTCAACTACATTAATTTGTTATTCCCTCAATTCACAGTTCAAAGAGAAGCATCACCCACCTGGTTAAATAGACAAAGATTTGATGTGTATATACCTGAGCTAAATTTAGCTATCGAATACCAAGGGCAACAACACTATGTAGCTGTTGATCTATTTGGTGGAGAAGAAGGTTTAAAAAGAACAAAACAAAGAGATAAGGAAAAGCTCCAACTCAGTAAAATTAATGGTGTTGATATTATCTACTTTAGCTACAAAGAGAATTTAACTGAAAAATTAGTACAAAATCGATTGAAGAAGTACCTTAAAGAGTATGAATAACAGGTTCTATATACTCTCAACTAGAAATATATTTACTAGGCCTTTTTATTTGTTTTTTCTGTAGAAAAGAAAATTACAGAACCATCTAAAAGCGTGTCACAACAAAAAAGCGTGTCACAACAAATATATAAATTGTTTAAATACAATCGCTTATTTATTTTTATTGATTGACATGCTATCTGACGTGCTATTGACACGCTTTTTTCCATGTCAGTAAAAGCGAATCCAGAAAAAAAAATGCGTGTCAACATAGCATGTCATTAAATTAAATTCATTTAAGTATATGATATATATATAATTATATTAATAATTTATGACATGCTATTTTTTAGCAAGTCATATATATTTTTTGTTATAAATTAGTAGTTTATGTACTTTATTGACATGCTATTTTATTTTATTTAATCAATTTTTTTATTGACTCTACAATGGTTCATTTCTACTTTTTTTGCTTTCCTAATCTACCCCATTTTTCTATACAAATAGAAAGTATTATTAAGTATATGATTTATATACATATATTATTTCCATAATATGTATCACCCTCGGAATGATGAATCACATTCTTTGGCA
>NZ_JAALGV010000084.1:0-23314 GCF_011174875.1 Acinetobacter sp. GFQ9D191M | reverse complement strand
ATGATTTATGAAAGAGGTCTATTGAAATTCGATTTAATAATTTTTTAGTCAATAAAATAAAAGCTTAAGTTTAGAGATATAGCTAAATTTAGCTTATTTTTATTTAACTCTTATATTTTATTTTCAAATTTTATAGGTATGGCAATTCTACCATTTTTATAAAAAAATGGAGAAAGCTTGGAAGGACTATATGTCCTCTATGAGGGAGCAACTTATAGACAAGAGAGATTGAATAGTTCAGAAATTGAATTCACTAATTAATAGAAAGAGAAATAAAGAATCTATTAAGGATGAGTGGGGAAATAAGTGAGAAGATAACCACTTTCTTAAATGGGATAAAAAATAAGAATGGTTTTAAGTACTGTGAAAGGATTTAAGGCAGGAATCATTGCCTTGGCTATAGGATGGAGCGTTCAGGCAAATGCAGATGACACAAAGGGAAATTATATTAAGGCTGCTATTGATCAGTCATTCAAGCCGCTCATGCAACAATATGATGTATTGGGAATGGCAGTCGGGGTGATTTATCAGGGAAAAAATCATGAATACTATTATGGCCTGCAATCTCATATCGACCATAAAGCTGTAAATCGGCAAACAATTTTTGAATTAGGTTCTGTAAGTAAAATTTTTACGGGCATTGCAGGGGGCTATGCCAAGAGTCAGAGCAAGCTTTCTTTTAATGATCATCCAGCTAAGTATTGGCCTGATTTAAAGAATTCAGAAATCAACAAAGTCAGTTTGCTGGAATTAGCCACTTATACGAGTGGCAATTTACCTTTGCAATTTCCGGATCAGGTTAAGACAGAACAGCAAGTTTTAGAGTATTTCCAAGATTGGCAGGTTAAGCATCCGCCTGGCCAATATCGGCAATATTCAAATCCCAGTATTGGCTTATTTGGTGAGTTAAGTGCAAGATCAATGAATGTTCCTTTTAGCGTATTGCTGGAACAGACGATTTTTCCAAAACTCAATTTAAAGAATACCTATATCAATGTTCCGAAAGCACAAAGGGTTCATTATGCTTTTGGTTATGATCAGAACAATCATCCGGTGCGAGTAACCCCGGGAGCTTTGGATGCCCAGGCCTATGGTGTGAAATCTACACTTCCCGATATGCTGAAATTATTAGATGCCAATCTGAATCCGAAAAAGAACAAGACTGATATTAAACAAGCGCTTCTGGAAACTCATCATGGATATTTTAAGCTTGGAAAAATGACCCAAGCACTCGGTTGGGAGAACTTTTCATATCCGACGACGCTCGATATTTTGCTGGAAAGTAATTCTGAAAAAGTCGTGATGCAAGCAAATCGGGTAGTCAAAAATACTGTTCAGGAAAAATCACAAGTTTTTCATAAAACTGGTTCAACCAATGGCTTTGGAACCTATGTGCTGTTTATTCCGGAAGAAAATTTTGGACTGGTGATGATGATGAATAAAAAAATTCCCAATGCAGAGCGAATTAAGGCAGCCTATCAAGTCTTTCAGTCCATAAAAAATAGTTAAGTTTATTAAGCCTGAGTAGAAGGAAATGTCTCATGATTTTTGAGCTAGGGTATTTCCTTCTTTTGAAAAGAGGTTGATTCTTAAACTCTAACTGAAGTAAAAGCCTCCTAATTTCGGAGGTTTTTATTTTGTATCGATAAGAGTGGTAGATTTTACTGGTTGAGAAAAATTCATCCTATAAATTTTAAAATGAAATTTAATAATATTAAAGTTCAAAATAGGGTAAGCTTATTTAATTAAGATTGAATCAGATTAGATAGATTTCAGGTCATTCATGTTAGAACTTCGTCATTTAAAAACCTTAGTCGCGTTACGGGAACATGGTTCACTGGTTGCAGCAGCAGGAGATCTTTGTCTCACGCCTTCAGCTTTATCCCATCAGCTTCGTGAATTAGATCAATGGTTCGGAGTCGAAATCGTCAATCGCCGTAGCCGTCCGGTCAGTTTTTCCAATGTCGGGCAGCGCTTACTGAAGCTGGCAGATGATATTTTGCCTCAAGTCCATGTTGCACAGAGTGATATCATTCGCATTGTGCATGGGCAGACAGGACGGATCATTTTTTCTTCCGAATGCCATAGCTGTTTCGACTGGTTGATGCCTTTACTGAATCAATATCGTATTCAATATCCAGATGTAGATTTGGATTTCGCTTCTGGCTTTGAGGCCAATCCGCATGAATTATTACAAACAGGGGAATTCGATCTGCTTATTACCGCTGATCCTATTGAACTGAAGGGTATAGAGTATTTCCCGATTTTTGAGTATGAGTCGCGTTTGGTGCTATCGAATACTCATCCTTTAGTGCGTTCCCAAAGTATTAGCGTCCAGGAATTGGCGGAAGAAACACTGATTACCTATCCAGTGGACAAGCACCGTCTGGACATCATGTCACACCTGTTTATTCCAGCGAATATTTTACCTAAACAAATTCGGACCACCGACTTGACTCAAATGCTGATTCAACTGGTTGCCAGTGGTCGGGGAATTGCAGCCTTGCCAGATTGGGTAGTGAATGAATATGAACAAAAGGGCTGGGTGACTTCGCGCCGTTTGGAGTGTGTAGCACCGAATGGACTGCGCCGGACTTTATATGCAGGTTATCGAACTGAAGAAAAGCAGAAAGATTATTTCGAAGGATTTTTAAAGCAGCTTGACCGATTCTCAAAAAAGAGAATCACATATTATGATTAAGTGGTGATAAAGGTTTCCTCTCGACTCTTTAAAACTATTCTTTTTGATGACGCTTTCAGTCAATTAGATCAATAAATATACAATTCTAAAACAGGCTTATCTTAATTTTGGGTGAAAGATGGGAAGAGTAGGACTCAACTAGTAGATGAGATATTGAAGAGTTCTTAGGTAGTTTAAAACCTATTCTGAAAGAAAAGGTGAGATCATGAATATTGCAAAGAATACCATCTGTCTTTGGTACGATCATGATGCTGAAGAAGCCGCACGATTTTATGCAGAAACTTTTCCAAATTCATCTGTAGGTGCCATCGTTCTTGCACCTGGAGATTATCCCTCTGGTAAAGCAGGTGATGTCATCACAGTAGACTTTACCGTACTGGGTATTCCATGTATTGGTTTAAACGGAGGACCTGTATTTCAACATAATGAATCTTTCTCATTTCAAGTCGCCACAGAAGATCAGGAAGAAACTGACCGCTATTGGAATGCGATCGTTAATAATGGTGGTCAGGAAAGTGAATGCGGATGGTGTAAGGATAAATGGGGAGTATCTTGGCAAATCATCCCTAAAGCTTTGCTTGAAGCATCATACAGTTCAGACCGTGGTGTTGCTAAAAGAGCTTTTGATGCCATGATGACCATGAAGAAAATTGATGTCGCTGCAATTGAAGCTGCCATCCGAGGCTAAGGCATGGTCTCGATATCAGTGATTAATGCCATGTATTTAGTTTAAGCGTTTGGCCTTATTACTTATATAAAGTGAGAGGTCATTGATAATAATCAGAAGTTCATCCTTTAAGGTATAGCCAGTGAGTTGCTTATGGCGGCCGCTGGCTAAAATCCATTTAAGCTTTCTCTATAAATAATTTTTATTTTTTTAAAATAAGTAGATGAAACTCGAAGATATCTCTGAAGGTGAAGATTCATATTTGAAATATTTGGCTTAATGTAAGATGATAAAATAGTAAGTGACTAAAATTTAAAATCTTATTTCATCTGCTAGAAGAACGAGAAAGACATGCCTCATTCCCATCATCATGAAAAACACTATATACAACGTTCTGGCTGGTTGCGTGCCGCAGTGCTTGGTGCCAATGATGGAATTATTTCCGTGACCAGTCTGGTTGTCGGGATGGCAGCCAGTGGTGCTTCGTCACAAACACTTTTGATTGCTTGTGTTGCTGGCCTGATTTCTGGTGCAGCCTCGATGGCAGCTGGGGAATATATCTCGGTCAAATCGCAACAGGATATTGAAAAAAATGATCTCGCCATGGAAGAGCGGGAATTAAATCTGCATCCCGTACATGAATTAAGAGAACTAAAAAATATTTATATCAAGCGAGGTTTAGAAGCTGATCTGGCCGAAGAAGTGGCAAAACAGCTTACTGCACATAATGCCTTAGATGCGCATGCGCGTGATGAAATTGGAATTCTGGAACAGACAGCTGCCCGGCCCTTTACGGCGGCATTTTCTTCAGCATCAGCATTTACGGTAGGTTCTTTATTTCCATTGGTATCCATTTTGGTTTTGCCTTCACATTTGCTAGATCAGGGCGTCATGCTGGTGGGAGTGCTTAGTCTGGGAATGATGGGAGCATTAGCCAGTTATGCGGGCGGTGGCAGTATGTGGAAAGGCGCACTGCGTGTCATGATTTGGGGCATCGTTGCCATGCTATTCAGTTTCTGGATTGGCTCTCTATTTAATGTTGCTACCACATAAATATTTGAAAAATATGGAAAAAATTTTTATTAATCTAGATATGTCCGAAATTTAATTGAAGTAGATAACTTGAAATTAAAATTTTCCAAATTTAATTGTATTAGACACATTTAGATGCTTAATTAGCTAACTCATTTAAAAAATTTAAATTTTAACTATAAGTTTTTCTTTAATTAAAAATACCTAATTTGATTATATGCTTCCTTGCACTAAAGCTGTGCCAAAAGGCGCAGTGAAGTGGCAATTTTAAAATCTGGATATGAATATTCTCAGGAAAATAAGAAAGAGCTTGGTTCTCAGTCACTATAATTTAGAAAAAATATAAAAGTACCTTTCGATAAATAATATAAATACAAATACTTATTTATAGAATTATTTTATTGGCACGCTTTGTGCTTAATAGAATTTGAGTCAAAGACGACTCTAAAGAAATTTGTAAGACGGCCAATGACGTCCGTTCTGATCGCATCTGGTGTGCAGCGATTCGCATAGCAGATAAGCCTATACGTTCAGTTCTGGAAGGAGATGGTGATGTCTTCAAATTTATATGAAAAGAAAGCAACAAAAATAAGTCTTTTGAATTTCAGCAGCGCAGCAATGAGAGCCTTCCATATGAGTTGGCTCGCGTTTTTTGTCTGCTTCTTTGCCTGGTTCGCCTGTGCACCGCTGATGCCTGTGATCGCAGGTGAATTCAGCTTAACCAAAGATCAAATCGCCAATATCAATATTGCAGCAGTCGCGATCACCATTCTGGTTCGACTGATTGTCGGTCCGCTATGTGACAAATATGGTCCACGAAAAACCTATACCGCCTTACTCGTACTCGGCAGTATCCCGGTCTTTGGTGTGGCCTCTGCGAATAGCTATGAGTCCTTTCTGTTTTTCCGCTTACTGATTGGTGCCATTGGTGCCAGTTTCGTCATTACCCAATATCACACCAGCATCATGTTTGCGCCAAATGTGGTCGGTACAGCCAATGCAGCAAGTGCAGGTTGGGGCAATGCCGGTGGTGGTGCGACTCAAGCCTTGATGCCCTTACTTCTAGCTGCGTTGGTGATGTTCGGTGTTGAACAGGCGATGGGCTGGAGAATTGCACTGATCGTTCCAGGCCTAATGATGGTGATCGTCGGTGCATTGTACTGGAAATTCACTCAGGACTGTCCACAAGGCAACTTTAAAGAACTGCGTGCAGCAGGAATCCAGGTAGGTAGCGAGAAAAAAGGTGGCATGGCAATTCTGATGCATGCTGCACGTAACTACCGTGTCTGGATTCTATTTGGCGCTTATGCGGCCTGTTTCGGTATCGAAATCTTCATTCATAACATCGTAGCCATGTACTACGTAGAAAACTTCAGCTTTGGTTTAAAAGAAGCAGGTATGACGGCCGGGATCTTCGGTCTGCTAGCACTATTTGCCCGTGCACTGGGTGGCATCGTTTCAGATAAAGTTGCCATCAAAAAAGGCCTGGACGGACGTACCAAAGTGCTGTTTGCCATGATCTTGATGGAAGGCTTATTCCTGATTTTATTCTCGCAAATGAACAGTGCCATGCTGGCCATCATCACCATGACTGTCTTCGCATTATTTACCCACATGGCATGTGGTGCAACGTATGCGCTGGTGCCATTTATTGACCGTGATGCTTTAGGTGGTGTGGCCGGCATTATCGGTGCAGGCGGTAACGTGGGTGCGGTCGCCGCAGGATTCTTACTTAAAGGCATGCTGGATATTCAAACCTGTCTGATGGCACTTGGCGGCCTGGTCGTGATTGCAGCAAGTTTTGTTCTGATGATTCGCTTCTCGGTTGAGCATAAGGCCAAAGAGCAAAAGCTATATGAAGAAGCTGTTCTTGAACGAAACAACCTGGCTTAAAACACAAGATACAAGATTTAGAAAATTTAGGAGAAGGAATATGAAACTGGTAATGATTGGCCATGGCATGGTAGGACACAAATTTATTGAATCTGTGCTTGAGCATGCGGGTGATGAGGTTGAAATCACTATTCTGGCAGAAGAGCCGCGTCTGGCTTATGACCGTGTACATTTAACTGAATATTTCACTGGAAAATCAGCCAAGGATTTAACCCTTTGCCGTAACGACTTTGCAGATGCGTATGGAATTGATCTGCGTTTGAGTACCAAAGCGATTGCAATCGATACTGTTAATAAAACAGTCACCACTAATCATGGCGATGTGATTGCTTATGACAAACTGGTTTTAGCTACCGGCTCCTATGCTTTTGTGCCGCCAATTCCTGGTAATGACCGTGAAAATTGCTTTGTTTACCGTACTATTGAAGATCTGGATGCCATTCGTGCAGCGAGCTTGAATGCCAAAAACGGTGTCGTGATTGGTGGTGGTTTGCTGGGGCTGGAAGCGGCAAAAGCGCTGCGTGACCTGAATCTGGAAACGCATGTGGTCGAATTCGCACCACGCTTAATGGCAGTACAGATTGATGATCTTGGCGGTAAAGTATTACGCAGCAAAATCGAAGATCTGGGCGTTAAAGTCCATACCCAAAAAGCCACCTCGTCTATTGAAGATGGTGTCAATGCCAAGCACGTGATGAAGTTTGGTGATGGTGCTGAGCTGGAAACCGACATCATTCTGTTCTCTGCAGGGATCCGTCCACGTGATGAGCTGGCACGTCAAAGCGGACTGGCAATCGGTGAGCGTGGCGGGATCATGATCAATGATTATTGCCAAACTTCCAATCCAGACATTTACGCGATTGGTGAATGTGCGCTGTGGAATAACAAGATTTTTGGTCTGGTTGCGCCAGGCTACGACATGGCACGTATTGCTGCGAAACATGTCCTACAAGAAGAATGTGCAGCATTTGCTGGCGCAGACATGAGCACCAAGCTGAAACTGATGGGTGTGGATGTTGCATCAGTTGGCGATGCACATGCCATGACACCAGGTTCACTGAGCTATTTCTATGCCGATGAAGCGGCACAGATCTACAAGAAAATTGTGGTTAATGCAGAAAAAACCAAACTGCTCGGTGCAGTGCTGGTCGGTTGTGCCAAAGAATATAACGACCTGCTGCAAATGATGCTAAATGGTCTGGAAATCCCGGAAAATCCGGAAAGCCTGATCATGCCGGGCTTTGATCAAGCGACTGCAAAAGCAGGCGGTAGCGGTGTAGATCTGCTCCCAGACAGCGCAACGATCTGTTCATGTAATAACGTATCTAAAGCGGATATCTGTTCAGCGATTGCCGATGGTTCAACTTCACTAGGTGCTCTGAAAAAATGCACCAAAGCAGCTACTGCATGTGGTGGTTGTGCACCTTTAGTCACTCAAGTATTGAAGTCTGAACTGCAACGCCAAGGCGTGACAGTGAATAACCATCTGTGTGAACACTTTGCTTATTCACGCCAAGAGCTGTATCACCTGGTGCGCGTCAATGAGATCAAAACTTTTGATGACCTGATCCAGCAACATGGTCATGGTCTGGGCTGTGATATCTGTAAGCCAACAGTGGCCAATATTCTTGCATCTTGCTGGAACGACTTTGTCCTGAAACCAAGCCATGCCGGCCTGCAAGACAGTAACGATTACTACCTCGGTAACATTCAAAAAGATGGTACTTACTCTGTCGTTCCTCGTATGGCAGGTGGTGAAGTCACTCCAGATGGTCTGATCGTCATTGGTCAAATTGCTAAAGAATATGGTCTGTATACCAAACTGACTGGGGGCCAGCGTGTCGATATGTTTGGTGCGCAACTGCATCAATTACCAGAAATCTGGGAAAAACTGATCAATGCCGGTTTTGAATCAGGTCATGCCTACGGTAAATCGCTGCGTACCGTGAAATCTTGTGTCGGCAGCACCTGGTGCCGTTATGGTGTAGATGATTCTGTGGGCTTGGCGATCTATCTGGAAAACCGCTACAAGGGCTTACGTTCTCCGCATAAACTGAAAATGGCGGTATCTGGCTGTACTCGTGAATGTGCCGAAGCACAAAGCAAAGACGTGGGTGTGATTGCCACTGAAAAAGGATGGAACCTGTATGTTTGCGGTAACGGCGGTATGAAACCGCGTCATGCTGAACTACTAGCATCAGATCTGGATACACAAACTTTAGTCCGCTATATCGACCGTTTCTTCATGTTCTATATCCAGACGGCTGATCGTCTGCAACGTACTTCAGTATGGCGCGACAATCTCGAAGGCGGCTTAGATTATCTGAAAGATGTCGTTGTGAATGACTCACTGGGTCTGGCAGCAGAACTCGAGCGTCGTATGGAGCATGTGGTGGGCACTTATCAGGATGAATGGCGTACTGCAGTTGAAGATCCAGAAGTCCGTAAACGTTTCAAAACCTTTATTAATGCCAAGGCTGAACAGCAAAACGATCCGCACGTTCAATTTACTGAAGTGCGCGGTCAGATCCGTCCAAAAACTGAAGCTGAACGCAATGCCAGCCGTATTCCGGTAGTTGAAGCCTGATTCAAAGAATAAAGGAGCAAGAATATGACAATGTTTAAAGATATGAATGAACTGAATTGGGTTGAAGTGTGTGCACTGGATGACATCACGCCTAATACTGGCGTTGCAGCTTTGGTGGAAGATCAGCAAATTGCGATCTTTCGTGTAGGTTCAGAAAAACGTGTTTATGCACTCAGTAACCAGGATCCATTTAGTAAAGCATTTGTGATGTCACGCGGCATCATTGGTGATCTGCAAGGTGAACGTGTCGTCGCTTCACCAATTTACAAGCAGCATTTTAGTTTGGCGACTGGCCGCTGCCTGGAAGATAAAGATCAAAAACTGCTGGTTTTTCCAAACAAAATTGAAAATGGCAAGGTGTTCATTAGCCCCGTGCCACAAAAAACCTATATCACCAACAACGGTGTTTCACCGGAAAAAATGAAACTGGTACTGGTCGGTAATGGTCTGGCAGGCATGCGTTGTCTGGAAGATCTGCTGGATATGGCACCAGAACGTTATGAAATTACTGTGATTGGTGAAGAGCCTTGGGGCAACTACAACCGCATCATGCTGTCGCCAGTGCTTTCTGGCGAGAAAACCATTGATGACATCATACTGCATCCACATGCCTGGTATGCCGACAAAGGTATCCGTCTGATTGCTGGTGATCCAGCAGTACGTATTGATCGTCCGCGTAAGCAGGTGTATACCGAAAAAGGCGAAATGATCAGTTATGACCGTTTGATTCTGGCGACGGGTTCCAAGCCATTTGTTCCGCCAATTCCAGGTAGCGACTTAAAGGGCGTACTTAGCTTCCGCGACATTTATGACGTGAACAACATGCTGGACTACTGCAAAACCAAACAAAATGCGGTCGTCATCGGCGGTGGCTTACTGGGCCTGGAAGCTGCTTATGGCCTGAAACAGCAAGGCATGAATGTCACAGTATTGCATCTGATGGATCGCATCATGGACCGTCAGTTGGACAGTAAAGCCAGCCAGATGCTGAAAACTGCGATTGAACAGAAAGGCATCACCATTCTGACTGAAGCCAATACCGAATGCCTGATTGGTGAAGAAGGTCATGTGACCCAAGTGAAACTAAAAGATGGCACCGTGCTGGCTGCTGATTTGGTGGTCTTCGCAGTTGGTATTCGTCCAAATATCGCATTGGCGCAAAGTGCTGGTCTGCGTTGTAATCGCGGTGTGCTGGTAAATGACACCATGCAGACTTTTGACCCAAGTATTTATGCGGTGGGTGAATGTATCGAGCACCGTGGTCAAACCTTTGGTCTGATTGAACCACTTTGGGGCCAGGCGTTCATTTGTGCATCACATCTGGCCGAGCATGGCAGCCTGACCTTTAAATCGCCAACGGTTCCGACTCAGCTGAAAGTGAGTGGTTGTGATGTGTTCTCTGCAGGTGACTTCGAACCAAAAGATGATTTTGAAGATATCGTACTGAATGACGAGAAACGTCAGATCTATAAACGCATTATTATTCAAAAGGATAAAGTCATTGGTGCGGTGCTGTTTGGTGATACGGAAGACGGTACCTGGTATGCCGAACTGATTGCAGATCAGACACCGATCACTTCGATTCGAAATAAACTGCTGTTTGGTCGGGATTTTGCATTAAAGAAAGCAGGGTAAAAAATCAATTTGTCATGGTGAAACCAAGATCCGCGGAAACGTCATCCGCAACTGTTTGAGCCAAGACAAAATATGAAAATGAATGTTTCTGCGACCTTTTTGATACATGCCGGATGAGGGCGAGTTTTGCGGATCTTACGCCACAGTGTGGCTCAGGTTTTGCCTACTTTTCCCGAAAGAAAAGTAGGTCGAACCGAAGGTTGATCCAAATAAATGAGTTGCATTGAAAAGACACCGTTGTAATGAACCTTTTTTGAAAAGAATTAAATTGTGTTTCAACTCCTAAGGAGCATCCATGAACAGTATTCCCGTTGTGGAAATTGAAAGCTCCACAGAATTAAAAACTAAAACTACACAAACCACGTGCCCATATTGTGGCGTGGGTTGTGGTGTGACTGCACATGTAACGCCGACCATATCAGGTTCGAAAGTGACTGTTGAAGGTGATGCCAACCATCCTTCCAATTTTGGCAAGTTATGCATCAAAGGCAGTAATCTGGCAGATACTTTGGAACTGGAAACCCGTCTACTACAGCCAATGCTGGGTCGGAAAGATCAGCGTGAAGACACGAGTTGGGATACTGCAGTTTCGTCCATTGCCAATAAATTTCAGCAATGTATCGACCAGTATGGTCGTGACAGCATTGCCTTTTATGTCTCGGGTCAGCTGCTGACTGAAGACTATTATGTAGTGAACAAATTCGTCAAAGGCTATCTCGGTACTGCAAACATCGATACCAATTCACGTCTGTGTATGTCTTCAGCTGTTGCTGCACATAAACGAGCTTTTGGCGAAGATTTGGTTCCAGCCAGCTACGAAGATTTCGAACATACTGACATGGTGGTACTGGTCGGTTCCAATACCGCTTGGTGTCATCCAGTGCTGTATCAGCGCATTATGAAAGCCAAGGAACAGCGCGACCTGTTTGTGGTCGTGGTTGATCCGCGTTTTACCAGTACCTGTGAAGCAGCAGATCTACACCTACCAATTCTGCCAGGTCAGGATGTGGCGCTGTTTAATGGCTTATTGCAGTACCTCTGGAAAAATAGTCACGCAGACCAAGAATTTATTGCTCAACATACACAAGGCTTGGAGCAAGCCTTAGTACAAAGTGAAGCTGAGTCTCCGATTCAAGAAGTTGCTCAACGTACCGGTATTGCAGTCGAGAAACTGCAAACTTTTTATCAGAAATTCGCCGAAACTGAAAAAGTTATGACCCTGTTTTCAATGGGGGTCAATCAGTCTTCGCAAGGGGTGAATAAAGCCAACAGCATTACCAATTGTCATCTATTAACAGGCAAAATTGGTAAATTGGGCGCAGCGCCATTTTCCATGACTGGTCAGCCAAATGCGATGGGTGGCCGTGAAGTCGGGGGGCTAGCCAATATGCTGGCTGCACATCTGGATTTAGAAAATCCGGGACATCAGCAGCTGGTACAAAGCTTCTGGCAAAGTCCAACCATCGCGACTCAGGTTGGCCTCAAAGCAGTCGATTTATTCCAAGCCGTTGAAAGTGGCAAGATTAAAGCGATCTGGATTATGGCAACTAATCCGGTAGTCAGCTTACCAGATGCCGATCAGGTTAAACGTGCCCTGGACAAATGTAAATTCGTGGTGGTGTCTGATATCTGTCAGGACACGGATACCACACAATATGCTGATGTCTTGTTACCCGCTTTAGGTTGGGGTGAAAAAGATGGCACCGTGACCAATTCGGAACGTCGTATTTCACGTCAGCATGCATTTTTGGATGCACCGGGTGAAGCCAAAGCGGACTGGTGGGCGATCAGTCAGGTGGCTCAGAAGATGGGTTTCACAGGTTTTGATTTTAATAATAGCCATGACATTTTTCTGGAGCATGTCCGATTATCTGCCGAGCAAAACTCTGATTTAAGTCAGCGATCTGAAACGCCATATTTCCGTTATTTCAACTTGCAAGGCTTAAGTAATTTAACTGCACAAGAATATGACGAACTGGATCCAGTGCAGTGGCCAGTTTGGGATAAGCATCAAGATGCGAAATCTGTCACCCGGTTATTTGCTCAAGGTCAGTTCAGTCATGCGGATGGCAAAGCCAAGTTTATTGCTACCACAGCGATTGATCCGGTAAATCTGGTTTCCAGTGAATATCCTTTAATTTTAAATACCGGCCGAATCCGTGACCAATGGCATACCATGAGCCGTACCGGTTTATCGGCGAATTTGAGTACGCACCGTGCCGAACCTTACTGTGAAATTCACCCGAATGATGCACTAAAATACGGGATTCAGGATGGTGAATTGGTTGAGGTGAAATCGCAGTGGGGCAATTGTGTCTTGCGTGCGACTATTAGTGACAATATCCGCCGTGGACAGGTCTTTGCACCCATTCACTGGAATGATCAGGTCGCATCCGATGCGCGTATTGGCAAACTGGTGAATCCGGTAGTGGATGCTATTTCGGGTGAGCCAGAATTCAAGCATACTCCGGTTATCATCCATCCATTTTATAGCCAGTGGCAAGGCGTATTTTATGTGCGTCAAGGCTTTGAAAAAATCGTACAGCCGTCGATTGAAGCCACCGTGTGGTGGACTAAAATCACTACCAGCAAGGCAGTACGTTATGAACTGGCAGACCGGAAGAAATTTAGCTACACCACTGAGCATTTAAAAGAATTATTGCCATTTCAGGATGAAAGTTTTGAATGGCTGAATCTTGAAGATCAGACCGCCCATATCAGTCATAGCGTGATACTTCAGGATGGTCATGTGATTGCCAGCCTATATATTGCACCGAAGGCCTTATTGCCGGACCGTGACTGGGTGGCAAGTCTGTTTAAACGTGAACGTTTAAGTGCTATGCACCGTAAAGCCTTACTTGCCGGACAACCAATGTCGATGGCAAATAATGAAGGTCCACTGGTCTGTAGCTGTTTTAAAGTCGGTAAAAACCGCATCATTGAAACCATTAAAACTAAAAATATTACGGATGAAAAACAGGTGACCGCATGTTTAAAAGCCGGAGGGAATTGTGGTTCGTGTTTACCTGAAATCCGTGGCCTGATTAAAACATGTCAATTGGAGACGGTAGAATGAAAAAAGGAGCCGAGAGAGAAAATAATAAAACAGCCTATCCGCGTACTGATCTGGTGATCCTGGCGGGTGGACAGGCAAGACGCATGAATGGCATCAATAAACTGTTGCAGAAATTCGATGACCAGATTCAGCTGATCAAGATTCACCAACAGCTGAAATCGAATGTTGCACAGGTCTGGATTAACAGCCATCGCGACTATTCCATTTACCAGAAACTTATTCCCAGTGTTCATTATTATCAAGATGATGAGCCGGGCTTTCAGGGGCCGTTAATGGGCATGAAAAGTGCCTGGTCGCATGTGCAGTCGGATTATGTACTGTTTGTCCCTTGTGACCTAACTTATATTCCTTCCAAAGTATTGCTCAAGTTGCATCAGGCTCTAGCCAAAAACAGTCTGGCTGAAGTGGCTTATGTGGAAATTAATGGTAAGCCACTTTATCCATTTTGTCTGGTCAAACGCAGCAGTCTGGCAAGCCTGAAATTACATCTTGAACAGGAACAGCGCAGCCTCAAACACTGTTTTGCTGATTTGCACGCACAAGTGGCACGTTTTAAAAATCGTGCGCTATTTTTTCACAGTATTAACTCGCTGGATGAACTGCAACAGTATCAACAGCTCAAATTTCTGCACTAAAAACTGAATATTTTGCTTTTGGCACAAAGTTGGAACACTTATTGCAAATCTAATTATTACAAGATTGGGCGATTTGAGTTTCGCGCACTGCATATGTGCAACAACCCACCCAATGCCTGAAGATGGATGTTCAACATGAATATGATGACACAGCTTAAAAATGATGCCTTGTTTGTTGATCAATTCGGTCGTGGCAAGCGCAAACTAAGGATTTCAGTGACCGATCGCTGCAATTTCAAATGTGTTTATTGTATGCCTGAACATCCGGAATGGATGAAAAAACACGATCTTCTTAGTTTTGAAGAGCTGTATCAATTTTGCGATTTTATGGTGCGTCATGGCATCCAGTATATCCGCATTACCGGTGGTGAGCCTTTAATGCGTCAGGGCGTGGTGCATTTTGTTGAACAACTGCAAGCGCTGAAAAAGCTGGGACTACAACGCATTTCCATAACGACCAATGCGCATTACTTAAAACGATATGCACAAGCCTTAAAGCAGGCGGGACTAGATGACCTGAATATTAGTTTGGACAGTCTGGATGCTGATCAGTTTAAGCAGCTCACTCAAAAAGATTTAGCACCTGTGCTGGAAGGGATACAGGCAGCACAAGTTGCTGAATTACCGATTAAGATCAATACCGTATTGATGCAAGGTATAAATGACGATCAGATCCTGCCATTGGCGCGCTGGTCAGTTCAGCATAACATTGTCCTGCGCTTTATCGAATTTATGCCACTTGATGGTGATCACAATTGGTCTACTGAGCATGTAGTCAGTGAACAATACATTTTAGAAACTTTGGCGACTGAATTTACGCTCACTCAAAAGACTAATAATTCTGCTCAATCAGCGTCGGAACCCGCACGCCAGTATCTGATTGATGGCCATCCGATTGGAATTATTTCAACCATTACCAACTCATTTTGTGGCAGCTGCGACCGCTTGCGATTGACTGCACAAGGTGAATTTTATAACTGCCTGTTTGCACCTCAAGGCTTAAATCTTAAAAAGGAAATTAAATCACTAAATTCATCTATCGCTCTAAGCGAGTTGAATTTGTATGGCGCTTTATCCCGATATATCTGGAACAAAGAACAGGGCTTTCATGCCATAGAGCAGCGTTTAAAAAATCAAAGTATGAATCAAAACAGCCGCAAAATTAGTATGCACATGATAGGAGGTTAAGATGTCACAGATCAAAATCAGAATTGAAGCCTTCGGTGCGGTAGAACGACAGTTACCGCAAAATCTCGAAATTATCTGCAAATCTCAAAGTACCGTATCTGAAGTTTTGAATCAGGTGGGACAAGATTATCCTGATGCATTTGGCATGATTGAGCGCTGTGCCTGTGCCATTGGTGAAGACATCATTTCACGTCAGACACCCCTTAGTGCTGACAGTACTTTGGTGCTGTTGTCACCTGTCGCAGGAGGCTGAAATGAGCAAATTCAAGCAATTTTCTAGGATTCAGGATACTGCTTTAGATTTGGAAAGTTTTGATCCGATCCAGTCTTTTCCTGAATGTGGTGGAGTCGGTGTATTTATTGGAACAGTACGCAATCACCATGAAGGTAAAGCAGTCAAGGCACTGAAATATACGGCCTATGCACCTGTTGCAGAAAAAATGATTCGCCAGATTGAACAGGAAATCCAGGCCAAATACGGCGTGTCCTATGTGCGGGTAATTCATCGAATTGGGGCACTAGATATTGGCGAAAAAGCCATTATTGCAATTGCTTATGCTGCACATCGACGTGAAGCTTTTGCTGCTTGTGAGGAAGCAGTGGAGCGGGTTAAACATGAAGTGCCAGTCTGGAAAGAAGAGTTTTATATGGATGGCAGCAGTCAATATGTTGAGGGATGTTGTATCCGTAAAGATGTAGAAACTGCTCACATGCATCATCATCCAAAACATTCAGATGAGACGCATCAACATTGTCATCATGCCAAAGAGAATACACCATTCATCTATCAATGGCCGATATAAGTCAGAACAGACACACGTTTTAAGAAGAAATGAACTATAGGAACATGCAATGAAAAATGTCGGGATGAAAGCAGAAAGTTATCGGACTGCAGTAGCTACAGGGATTCTGCATGCACCGCCACATTGCATTGAATTATTACGGAATGGCAATACGGAAAAAGGTGATGCTCTAAAGACAGCTCGCATCGCCGGAATCTTAGGGGCTAAACGAACCGATGAACTGATTCCGCTGTGTCATCCTTTACCAATTTATCGCGCAGATGTGGAATATGAACTGTTTGATGCGCATGTCAAAATTATTGCCACAGTAGAGACTATTGGTCCAACCGGTGTGGAAATGGAAGCCTTGACTGCCATTAGTCTGGCTGGATTGACCCTCTATGACATGCTCAAACCACATTGTGAACCGGAAGATCTATGTCTGGATCAATGTAAATTGCAAAAGAAAAAAGGCGGTAAATCGCATTTTACCCGTGTCTTAAAAGAAGCCTTGCCAGCATCCATCATTGTGCTTTCAGATACGGTCGCTGCCGGTAAAAAACCGGATACAGCAGGGCAAAATGTCCTGGAAATATTACAAGAAGCCAATTTTGAAAATATTGCCTATCAGGTAATCCCAGACGACCCTGAACAGTTATTGGTACTAGTTGAACAGCAAAAAAATGACTATCCATTGATCCTGACTGTAGGTGGAACAGGCTTGGGTCCTAAAGATTTAACCGTTGAAACTTTACAGCCTTTACTGAAACGGGAAATTCCTGGACTCATGGAAGCTTCACGCAGTTTCGGCCAGAAACGCACGCCGTATGCAGCTTTAAGTCGTGGCGTTGCTGGCTATATTGATAACAGTTTGGTAATGACTTTACCGGGCAGCCGACAAGGCGCCAAAGAATCTTTAATTGCGGTACTACCAGCGTTGGTACATTTATTTGATGTGCAAAAAAATATTCCACATCAAGGTGGTTATCAATAATGTCTGGATGTGGAGCAGAACATGGTCTGATTACAGTAGATCAGGCTTTAGAATTAATTTTGCAGCATACTCAAGTGTTAGTAACTGAACGACTGAAGTTGAATCAGGCCCTGAATCGTTATCTGGCAGAGGATATTTATTCTGGGATTAATCTACCGTTATTTTCGCAAAGTGCCGTAGATGGTTATGCACTGTGTACCCAATCTGTAATTGAACCAGAACGCGAATTCCAACTGATTGGTGAAATTCGGGCAGGGCAACAGGATGAGCTGCAACTTCAGGATGGTCAGGCAGTCAGGATTTTTACCGGTGCTAAAATTCCGCTTGGGACTACTACGGTCGCACGTCAGGAAATTGTTCAAGCAATTGATTTATCCAGAATCAAAATTACGGAACAGCTTAAAATTCATGCCGATATTCGGGATGTGGGCGAAGAAATTTCAGTCGGGCAATTATTGGCCAATAAAGGTCAGCAGCTGTCAGTCGGTGCAATTGCCTCTTTAAGCATGGCGGGGATCAATATTGTTAAGGTTTTTCAATATCCTAAAGTGGCTGTGGTCATTACAGGTGATGAAGTTGCTGAAAGTATCGAGGATTTTGCAGCGGGTAAAATTTTTGATGCCAACGGTCCCCTGATTGAAGCCTGGTTTCAGCAAGCCGGGCAGCAGGTTGAGATTTTTCATGTTGCAGATACTGAGGCGGCAGTACGGAATCTCATTCAAGAATTATCAGCAAGCCATGGCCTGATTTTAACCACAGGCGGTGTATCTGTCGGAGATTATGATTTCATTCGGCCTGTAGCACTAAATTTAGGTTTCGAACAGATATTCTGGAAAGTAAAACAGAAGCCGGGCAAGCCGATGTTCTTTGCCCAGCTACAGCGCAATGATAGTTCACATTGTTATCTGCTGGGTTTACCGGGCAATCCCGCAGCAGTGTATGTGGGCATGCAGATCTACACCGCAACTTTATTAAATGCCTTACAAGGACACAAATCTCAGCCGAACTGGTTTAATGCTGTACTCACCCATGATCTGAAAATGAATGCCAGAGAGCGCTTTTTAAGAATGTCTGCCAGCTTTGAGCAGTCGGTTTTACGAGTTAAAAGTCTGTCTAAGCAGCAATCACATATGCTGAGCAATCTCATGCAGGCCAATTGTCTGGTTCGCATTCCGGCAGGAAAAAGCCTGAAAGAAGGGGATCTTGTTCAAGGCTTATTTATTCACTGATAAGGGTAGATGCACATGAAAAAATCTCTGTTTTTATCCATGTGCATTGCCATGATGTTTTCCTCAGTCCATGCAGGAACAGTGAAGGTTTACGCCGCAGCGAGTCTAAATAATGCTGTGACCGAAATTTCCAGGATTTACCAAGCCCAACATCCACAAACTAAGATTATTTCCGTATTTGGTGCATCTTCTGCTTTAGCCAAACAGATCGAAGCAGGAGCTAGTAGTGATCTATACTTTTCAGCTGATCAGGATTGGATGAATTATCTGGTACACAAGAAACTTATAAATTCCAGTTCAGTTCATCCCATCCTGTTAAATCAGTTAGTGGCGATCAGCCCGAAACATCTGAATATTCATTTTAAACCCCAGTCCAGTTTTAATTTTGCCCAGTCCTTTAAAGGTTATGTATGTACCGGGCAAATGGAATCAGTGCCTGCCGGAAAATATGCCAGGCAAAGTCTGACCCAACTGAACTGGTTAAATGGCTTAAAAGGACGAATTGTTGGAACGGATGATGTGCGCTCGGCTTTGGCTTTCGTCGAACGCGGTGAATGTGAAGTGGGGATTGTCTATAAAACTGATGCCTTGATCAGTCGAAAAGTGAAAATCATCGGTACTTTCCCAGCAAATTCACATAGTCCGATTGTTTATCCTTTAGCTTTGACATGGCAAGGTGTGCAGAATAAAGAAGCAGTGCAATTTGAACAATTTATACAAAAAAGCGCGCAGACCAAAGCCATCTTTCAAAAATATGGATTTAGGCTGAATCCCTAGACAATGACTGGAGAAATAACTGCAAGATGTTAAGTCCAGAAGAACTCAGTGCGCTCTACCTGTCTGCCAAGGTGGCCAGCTTTGCGACCTTATTCTGCTTACCTTTTGCAGTAACATTGGCTTGGGTTTTGGCCAGATATGAATTTCGGCTTAAGTTTCTGGTCGAAGCATGTTTGCAATTGCCGATGGTGCTGCCACCTGTGGTTTTGGGTTATCTGCTTCTGATACTGTTTGGTAATCAAGGCATGATTGGCCAATATCTCAATACACTCGGGCTGCAACTGGCATTTAACTGGAAAGGGGCGGTATTGGCCTCGATGATTGTCGCATTCCCATTGATGGTGCAACCGATTCGTCTGTCATTTCAGCTCATGAATCAGCAACTCGAACATATCGCAGGTTCATTGGGCGCAGCACCGTGGAAAGTGTTTTGGAGTATCAATTTACCTCTGGCGATTCCCGGTATGCTGATTGGCAGCATCTTATGTTTTAGCCGCAGTCTAGGTGAGTTTGGCGCCACCATTACTTTTGTGGGCAATATTCCGGATGAAACCCGCACTATTCCCATCGCAATTTATTCCTTACTGCAACAACCGAATGGTGAAGAAATGGCGATGCGTCTGGTGGTTTTATCTATTTTTTTGGCATTTACTGCCTTAATTGCCAATTATTTTATTTTGCAAAACTATCAACGGAAATTAGGAGGCTGAAATGTTGAAGTGTGATTTTCAATATCAACAAGCCGATTTCGAGTTGAATATTAAACTGGAAATATCGCAGCAACTATTGGGGATCGTCGGTGCATCTGGAAGTGGGAAAAGCACATTACTCAAAAATATTGTCGGGTTATTGAAACCTGATCAAGGATATATTCAGTTTAATCAGCAGGATTTAACCAATATAGAAAAGCAAATAAATATTCCAATCCATCAGCGCAAAATTGCATTAGTTTTCCAGAATGCTTTGCTGTTTCCACATATGAATGTGCAGCAGAACCTATGTTATGCAGAAAAACTGATATCTAAAGCAGATCGAAAATTCCAGTTTGAAGACATCGTGGAATTATTAGAATTAAAGCCTCTAATTTATCGCAAAGCCCATCAGCTATCAGGTGGAGAAGCGCAGCGCGTTTCTATTGGCCGAGCATTACTGTCTTCACCGAATCTTTTATTGCTGGATGAACCTTTAACGGGCCTAGATCAGCAGTTAAAACAGCAGATTTTACCCTTCCTAAAACGGATCAAAGACGAGCTAAATCTACCGATGATTTATGTGACTCATCATTTAGAAGAATTAGCTTACTTAGAAGCCGAAACTGTACAGCTCAAAAAGGGCATATTAATCAGGAACTGATTAACTCCAGCTGATTGAGTCGGGCAGGTTTTGCATAGTAAAAACCTTGCAGATAATCACAATGATGTGATTTTAAACACTCAGCCTGTTCAGGATTCTCAATTCCTTCCGCAACGACTTCCAGATCCAGCTTATGCGCTAGGGTAATCATGGCTTCAATAATGGCCTCATCTCGTGGATTGCCAGGTAAATGCTGAACAAAGCTACGATCCAGTTTGATTTCATCGATCGGAAGACTACGTAAATAACTTAAACTCGAATAACCAGTGCCAAAGTCATCTACCGAAACTTTAATGCCCAAAGCCCGGACATTTTTTAAGATCTCAATGGACTTATCACCGCTGGCAATCAGCATGCTTTCAGTCACTTCGAGTTTTAGTAACTCATGCGGGAATTCAATTTCCGCTAATAATTGCTGGAGATCACTCAGGAATCCACTTCTTTTAAACTGTAAAGGAGATAGATTGACGGCAACCGAAATTTGAGTCTCATGCTGCATATTCCAGGCTTTGACTTCCTCACAAGCCTGTCTGAGCACCCATTCGCCAATCGAGACAATTTGACCAGTTCTTTCTGCAAAAGGAATAAAATCGGCAGGAGAAATAAAGCCTTTTTCTGGGTGTTGCCAGCGAATCAAGGCTTCCAGACATTTGACCTTGCCCGTTTCACTGTCCAGAATTGGCTGATAAAACAGTTTAAACTGCTGTTCATGCAGAGCGACCATCAGTTCATGACGAAGCTGTACATAATCGACCTTCGGTAAAGGCTCTTTCGTGAAATTATACCAGTGCCAAGTATTACCCCCTTCGGCATTAGCATCACGCATGGCATCCTTGGCTGCATTGATAAACTGCTTAACGCATTTGATGTCGGGATCAGCATCAGCGACACCGATACTTGCACTCAGGTGAATGTCATAACCATCTACGTGAAAAGGCTGAGATAATCCGGCGATGATTTCTTCGGCACGTACAGCGACTTGCTTGAGATCAGTCATTTGAGTTAATAAAATTGCAAACTCATCTCCTGAAAATCTGGAAATCACATCTTCAGGCTCCAGATTTTGGCTCAGACGATTGCCTACCAGTTTTAAAATTTTATCGCCAATATCATGACCTAAGCTTTGATTCAAAGGTTCAAAATCATCTAGATCCAGATATAAAAGCACCAGATTTACAGAACCAGTGTGAGCTAAATGCAGTTTTTCCTGAATCACTTCTTCAAACAGCTTATTGTTAATAAAGCCGGTTAAATGGTCATGTGATTCCTGATAAGCGATCAATTCTTGCTGGGCAACATGCTGACTCACATCCTGTTGAATGGCAATGAAATGGGTGCATTTATGATTTTCATCAAACACCGGGCCCAGATTCAGCTTGTTCCAGAACCAGTGTCCATCCTTACGATAATTTTTCAGGACAATCTTGATTTCAGATTTATTCTGAATGGCTTCGCTGATTTGCTGGACGCTTTCCGCTGAAGTATCGGGTCCCTGCAAGATGCGGCAATTTTTTCCTTTGAGTTCTTCCAGGCTATAACCGGTAATCTGCTCAAAGGCCGGATTAACATATTCAATAGGCTGGTCATTTTCTGCCGAGGTTAAAATAATGCCATGCGGATTTGCATCGACACTACGTTTCATTAATCTCAGCATTTCATTGTTTTGATAGCGTTCAGTTATATCGCGTGCCACGCTAAAAATACCTACAATTTCACCATTCACTTTAATTGGCAAAAAAGTTAAATCGAGCCAGTATTTCTGTCCTGCCGAGTTATGTGCCTGAACTTCAAGGTGTCCAGTCAGACCATGCTTGGCCTGCTCAAAGGCTTCTAAGGCAAGAGGGCGATGTTCAGGTTCAATAAAATGGTCAATTTTAGTTCCGATATGCGATTTAACACCAACTTCGTTAAAAAATTTGGTGGCCAGGTTGGCATCTACAATATTGCCGTCCAGATTATGCTCAAAAATTGCATCGGGATGAAAAGAGAAAAATGACTGATATTTATCTTTGAGATGATTTCGTTTTTTGCGTTCTTCATACAACTCAAAGGTTAAGGCGATCAGCGAAGCCGCATATTGCAGCAGGTCAATTTCATTGGGAGTAGGAGACTTGATCGAACGATAATAAGTACCAAAAGAGCCAAAAAGTTTGCCACTCCCGTTGGCAATTGGTACCGACCAGCAGGCTCTTAAACCATTTCGTTTAACCAGATCTTTATATGCGACCCAGTTCGGATCATTGAGTAAATCCTCACAGACCACTAAACGACGATGATATGCAGCTGCACCACAAGCGCCAACATTCGGGCCGATTTTTAGATCTTTTAAAGCGTCTATATATTCTCTGGAAAAATAGGATGGTTCTTTTATTAAGTTAAGCGTTTGTTCCTGTTCCGAATACAACATGAAAGATACCAGTGCATCCGGGATTTTATCCCCTAACCATGCGGTAATCGCATCTATGATATCCTCTAAGGCAGCAGCTTGACCAATCAGATTAAAAATCTCTTGGCTGGTGCCTCCATTATAAAAAGAAGTCATATTGTATCCTTAAGTATAAACCTCTATATAAACCTAGAAGTATTAGAGAAATTATACTGTTTTTTTGAATAAAAGATCTAAACCCCATAACACAATAACAAAATAATATATTTAAATTATCTAGGGTCTGTTGACACTTACTGTTCATAATTAACCCTATAACGGTAGCCATAAAAATATACAGGCTAAGGCAACAGAACTTTGATAATTTCTTTTGAGCTTG
>NZ_JAALGV010000083.1:0-1095 GCF_011174875.1 Acinetobacter sp. GFQ9D191M | reverse complement strand
GTATCCTTCTGGTGCAGGAATCCCATGTTCCGAAGAACGACTGACTGATTCCCACTCTTTCCATGTAAATATACGTTTTTCTGCATTTTCAACAGCTAAATCATATACAAGGCTTCCCAGAACTAATCGGAGAGGCGGATTCTCACTATTAACCAGTTTCATTATAGCTTCGGCGGCTAACTTAGGATCACTATCCACCGATTCGTTTGAATATTGTTGGGCCAACTTTTCACGTAATGAATCATACTCTTTTTTCTGTGTAGTAAAACTCATTTTTAAGTATAGATTCGTCCAGTAACCTCCAGGTTCTACGATAGATACTTTTATACCAAAATGTGCAGCTTCTTGTGCTAAAGCCTCGCTAAATCCTTCTAAAGCAAATTTACTAGCGCTATAGATTCCCGACATTGGACCACTAATCAGTCCACCAATACTAGATATCTGGATAATATGACCTGATTCTTGTGCCCGCAAGTACGGCATAACAGCTTGACTTACCCATACTGTACCGAAGAAATTAGTTTCCATTTGGCTTCTAACTTCATCTTCACTAAATTCTTCAATCATTCCCATTACCATATTCCCTGCATTGTTAATGACAATATCGAGTCTTCCAAAATGTTTAATGGCAGTTTCCACTGTAGTCGAAACAGCACTTCTATCAGTAACATCAAGACTTAAAGGAAGTAACATTCCTTCAAACTGGCATTTTAACTCATTCAGTTTTTCAATATTTCTAGCAACACCAACAACCTTCTCTCCTGACTCCAATGCTTTTTTTGTGAATTCGTATCCTAGTCCACTGCTTGCACCTGTAATAAACCACACACGTGTATTTTCATTGTTATTAAATGTCATAAATAATCTCCTCCATTAATCATGTAATATTGGTATCATTCAATACCAATTTAAAACAAACAAAATAAAGAGCACAGGCAATCTGCCTATGCTCTAAATATAGAAATATAAAATTTCAACAGGATTAATCCGATTGTTGGTATCACAAATAAGCCATCAAATTCATTGATGTACCCTTTTCTACGAAGTGTCATGGGAGATCTCCCTTTAAAATAAAAAAGAGGAAGATTCCTCTCC
>NZ_JAALGV010000082.1:0-15883 GCF_011174875.1 Acinetobacter sp. GFQ9D191M | reverse complement strand
CTTTATATCAACGATTATTAAGCCAGGGTAAAAATAAAATGTGTGCTTTAGGTGCTGCAATGCGCAAGCTTATACATCTGTGTTATGGCGTTTTAAAACATCAGACTGCCTATCAAAGAGATTATTTAGTGGTCGAATAATCTCAAAACCTGATTGACTACCAAGACGGTATCTCTTATTGCCCGTTCCAAGTCAAAAAGCTGGAGTGATTCAGACCATAATCCGGGCTATGCGACCGTCGATTTAAATGCTTACTGGAATATCAACCCACATGTCAAAGTATTTACCAACATAGAAAATGTCGGTGATGTGCGTCATAAGATCGAATACAACTGGAATAATTATTATGTTGATGAAGGCCGCCTCGCTTCTGCCGGCGTGACTTTTAAATATTAAGCTCATTCCAATCCAAGCAAATACTTTTGAGAATCATGTCATGCCTATGGCATGATTCTTTTTATTTACAGCATTTAATCATTTAAGGAACTCTCATGGGTCACCGTTTAAGTAAAATTTACACGCGCACAGGCGATTCGGGCACTACCGGACTGGGTGATGGTTCACGTGTAGCCAAAGATGACTTGCGTATTGCCGCGCTCGGTGATGTGGACGAGCTAAATGCCATCATTGGGGTTTTACGCGCACAAATCGCGGCAAGCAGCATTCAGGATAAAGCGACTTGGGATAAATCTTTAAGCCTGATCCAGCACTGGTTGTTTGATCTGGGTGGTGAAGTGTGTATCCCTGGCTTTAACCTGGTTCAACCAGTCTCGATTGATTTTCTGGAAAATGACATCGATCGTATGAATGAAGCTTTGCCGATGCTGAAAGATTTTATTTTGCCTGCGGGTACTTTAGTTTGCAGTTTTGCTCATCAAGCCCGTGCCGTGTGCCGTCGTGCAGAGCGCAGCGTGATGTCAGTTCACTCACGCGACCAGAATATTCAGGCGACTTCCCTGCAGCTATTAAATCGCCTATCTGACTGGCTGTTTGTGGCTTCACGCACCTTGCAACGTGTTGAAGGTGGTTCTGAGGTGTTATGGCAAAAAAATATCAACGAAACCATTGATCAATAAATCCGCTAAAATGTATTAAATTGCACGGAAAATTCTGCGCCAACAGTATTTGCAACAAAGTGTTTCAGGCGCAGAATATTGCAATACTCCTGTCACAACTCTTCATCATTATGTTTTCATCTTCACTTCTTCAGGTTATCGCAGCATGCGCATAATTGGACATCGCGGTGCGCGTGGGGAAGCACCTGAAAATACACTAGGCGGTTTTCAATATATTCAGGATATCGGGATTCGCGCAGTCGAATTTGACGTACGCCAGCTTAAAGACAATGCCCTGATCATCATGCATGATGATAATTTTGTACGCACTACCGGTTTGCAAAAGCCCCTCTACGAATGTAGCCGTCAGGATCTCAGTCAATATAATCACGCAGTAAAATGGTCAGAATGGAACAAGGTCGAAGCCACTCCTATGCTGGATCAGACCTTAACCGTGATTCATAACTTTGACCATATTGAAGTCGAAGTCAAAAGTGTAGCGAGCCAGGCCGATGCCGAAAAAATCACGCTTGAGCTTGAACAGCAGTTACAGGGTTATGAGCAGTCAGTTGTGATTACCAGTTTTGATCCTAAAATCCATCAGGCTTTGCAACAGCAAAATTCCAGTTTAAAACGCGGCCTTCTGATTGAAACAGATGTGAAATATCAGGCGATTGATCAAGCTTTAGAACTTGGCTGTTGTCAGATTGGCTGGATGAATGAGCTGGCCAGCAAAGATATTATTCAGGCCACACAAGCTGCCGAACTCACCATCAGCGTCTGGACCGTAAATGATGTTAATCGTGCCAAAGAATTACGCGACTGGGGTATTCAGGGTCTCATTACCGATTATCCAAAGTTAATGATGCAACATCTTTAAATGACCCAAAATGCAAGATTCTATATATAGATTATTTTTCTTTAAGCCTTGAAAAATAATTTAAAGAAGAATGCCTGTCTGTAATCTTGTTTAACCTTAGGTTATGGGTTTGCTTACAAATTTATTTCTCTGCAATCTAGTAGAAAAAATGAACATTCACTTAACTCATTTTAAGAAAATAAATTTGATTAAAAGCTTCAAAAATCTCAGTGATTTACTTGGAAATCAGAGCCTGTCTAGCCCGCGAAAATGGTAGTTTTCATCCTACTTATTCTGTTACCGATAAGTACAATACAACCGTACAATAATGCTAGTGATGCCCTAGGGGGCGTGCTAATATGAATAACTTAACCGCTGTTAAAATAAACAATAGCGGCCTCTGCTTTTTGTTATACCTTCCCAGGTTCCAGGAGTGCTGTTGGAGATGAATGCTCCCCTACCTCAAGCCCCAATTAACTGGGTCGCTGTGTTTGCTCTGGTAGTTTTACCCATTGTAGCTGTTATCGCGATTCCGTTATATGCGTATCACCATGATTTTAGCCTTGCCGCTTGGATCAGTATGTTTGTTTTGCTCGGCGTTAGCAGCCTGGGGATTACAGCGGGCTATCATCGTCTTTGGGCACATCGTGCTTATGAAGCGACTTTGCCTTTAAAAATCATTTTAATGATCATGGGTACCTTTGCCGTGCAGAACAGTATTCTGTACTGGGGTTCAGGCCACCGTACCCATCACCGTCATGTCGATGACGTGGAAAAAGACCCATATTCAATTAATAACGGCTTCTGGTATGCGCACCTGGGCTGGATGCTGCGTGACTATCCTGCTGCAGAACCAAACTACAAAAATGCACCAGACCTGCAAAACGACAAAGTCGTTATGTTCCAGCACAAATACTATGTGCCTCTAGTAATTGCAGTACACGCTGCGATTCTATTGCCAATCGGCTGGGCTGTAGGCGATGTTTGGGGTGTATTATTATTGGGTGGTCTGGTGCGTTTAATCCTGAGCCATCATGTCACCTTCTTCATTAACTCACTGTGCCATATGTGGGGTTCACGTCCTTATACGGATGAAAACACTGCACGTGACAACTTCTGGTTAGCAATTGCAACTTGGGGTGAGGGTTATCATAACTACCATCACATCTTCCAGTACGATTACCGTAATGGCGTAAAATGGTGGCAATATGACCCAACTAAATGGTTAATCTGGACTTGCTCTAAACTGGGTCTGGCTAAAAATCTGCGCCGCATTCCAAGCTTTAATATCAAAAAAGCTGAACTGGCAATGAAGTTTAAATATGCCGAGCAGGATCTGGCGGTATATGGTCATAATGTCAATGAAGACATTATCAATGTGAAAAGTAAAATTGCTCAGGAGTATGAAGCCTTTACTCAAACATTGAATGACTGGGCCAAACTGAAAGAACAGGAAATACAGGTGAAAAAGGCGGCTGTAGCAGAAAAGATTCACCAGATGGATGACAAACTTAAAGTTGAATTCCAGCTGGTTGAACAGCGTCTTTCCCATCATCGTGAAACACTGAATCTGTTAGTACGTAATTTGAAAAAAGCGCCTGTCTCTCAATAAGATTTAGATTCTCAAAAAAGCTCCTGAAATCAGGGGCTTTTTTTATTTCTACTCGTCTTACTTATACTTTCCTTTTACAACAGTTTTAAACAGAGATCTTTGTTATATTGCTTCTATTGCCTAAGTATTTTAACTGCCATGTATTTTAATTCCCGATATCAGACTCTCCCTCCTCGCCTTTATCATCATCAGCCTCCACTGCCTTTAAAAGGTGCTAAAGCGGGACATTTTAATTCTGCGCTTGCTGATCAACTGCAATGGTCTGAGGAAGATAAAGCACAATGGGTCGAAATCTGTAGTGGTCAAAAAACCTTTGCCGAGTTTGAACCTTTGGCCATGGTTTATGCTGGCCATCAGTTTGGACAATGGGCAGGACAACTGGGTGATGGACGTGGTTTATTAATCGCCCAGATTCTAGATAAAGATAACCAGACCATTGACCTGCATTTGAAAGGTGCTGGTGCAACGCCGTATTCGCGTATGGGAGATGGTCGTGCAGTCTTACGCTCGGTAATTCGGGAATATCTGGCCGGACATGCCTTAAATGCGCTAGGTGTAGAATCCAGTAATGCTGTCGGCTTTACCTCTTCCGCTCAAGGTGTACAGCGTGAAAAACTGGAACCGGGCGCGATGCTATTACGGACGTCTGACTGTCATATCCGGTTTGGACATTTTGAATGGATCAATCAGTATCAGCCAGACCTATTGCCTGTATTCACACAAAAATGTATGGAATGGCATTATCCGCAATGTCTGCAAGCAGAACAGCCTATTCTGGCATTTGCTACCCAAGTCATTCAGCGCACGGCAGTGATGATTGCCAAATGGCAGCTGGTCGGATTTGCGCATGGTGTCATGAACACTGACAACCTGAATATTACCGGTTCAACGCTAGACTTTGGTCCTTATGGGTTTATGGAGCGGTTCCGTCCCAACTGGATTAATAACCACTCGGATTATCAGGGTCGTTATACTTATCAGCAGCAACCAAGCATCGGCCACTGGAACTTGTGGATGTGGCTGAATAACCTGATTCCATTATGTCCTGAAAACTATGATGAAGAACAATGGAAACAGGATCTGGCCCAATGTCTGGAACATTATGAACCGACTTTCCTGGAACATTATAAGCATGGCCTAAACCAGAAAATGGGCTTACCGAGTTTTCACAAAGACAGCTTTGACTGCGCCATGGCTTTTCTCAGAATCTTACAAAGCGAGCAACTCGACTATACGCAAAGCTTTATTCGACTGCAAAATCATGAATATGAAGCAATCAAGGATGATTGTTTGGATCGCCGTCAGTTTGAAGCATTCCTGACTCAATATGAAGCGATCCGCGAACATCAGGATACTGGAGAATTAGATGCCGCCATGCAACTCGTCAATTCACACTATATCCTGCGCAATCATATGGCACAGAAAGCCATTGAACTAGCTGAGCGGGATGACTTTTCCGAAGTCGATCGCCTGTTTAAATTATTGAGTCAGCCTTATTTAAAACAGCCGGATCTGGAACACCCTGAAGATCTAGGGCCATTGCCAAGTGATGTGCCTGAAGTCATGGTGAGTTGTTCATCTTAATTTATTCACAAGACGACCAAAAACTGTGGACAATTTAAGCATTATCCACAGTTTTATTTTGATTTATTCATAACTTATGACCTTACATCAAATCTCAGCACAGATAGCGATAAGTTTACCTGAAGTCACTGTGACTCAGCCTTTCGGTGAAGGTTGTGATGTATTCAAAGTGCTAGGTAAAGTCTTTATGCTTCAGTTCTATCTTCAAGGCAAAGCTGTCATTAATTTAAAAGTAGCGCCTGATCATGCTGCTATGCTGCGAGATATTTATTCTTATATCCATACAGGCTGGCATATGGATAAACGGCACTGGATCTCGGTGTATGAAGATAATCAACTGGATGAATCTCTGGTTGAGGACCTAGTACAGGATTCTTATGAATTAGTAATATTGAAATTAAAGAAAGCAGAAAAAGTACGAATTGACTTATTACGAACATTTGAAAAATAAGTCTGGAACTTCAACCTTATAAAATGGCCTCTCATCCATTACAATTATCTTGTTCAATCATAAGATAACGTGATTAAATCAAATAATATTAAGATGTTAAAAATCACTCAAACTATGATTAACCAACACAGCACATTAATTGATTTAAGATCAAAATTAATTGAAATCCCGACAGAACAAAAAGAATGTTTACATCATTTAAGTTATCCATTTATTCCATTCTTGGATGAAAATTTTTATTCATCAAAGAATAAGGTGTTGCTGGTTGGTCAAGAAACAAAAGGTTGGCAAAGTCGATTAAGTAACTTTTTAAATGAAGATATTAATTTCGACACTGTGATTCAAAATAGTGTTCGTCGTCATCAAGAGCTTTACTCTCAATCACCTAAGCATAGTAGTTTTTTACAATTTCTAAAAAAAATTAAAATTCAAAATCATCAAGAACCTATTCAATGGCTAAATTTTTATTTATTTGACTATAAAAAAGCCTCATTCAATACTTTAAGTAAAAATAAAACATATAAGGATATTTTCTTGTATCTTCAAGAATTGTCTATTCTAAATTTATCCCAGCAAATCAAAGATACTCAACCACGTGTTATTTTTTTTGTTGGGCAGTACCACAATAATTTCCCTAAATTAGAGGAAAAATTACACCTTACTTCAAATGATCGATTGTTATTAAAAGAACCTATTGATAAATTCAGCATGAAAATTTGGAACGACGAGATTTTAATTCTAAGAGTCCCTCACCCAGCACATTTTAGTCGTATTTCTAATCAAGCTAGAAATGTTGCTTTAGAATATTTTAAAATTTTTGATCAATGTGAAACTATGGCTGAGTTTAAAGAAGTCATTCACCATAAATTAAAGTAATGCTTAGATGTATACATATGAAAATGGACTCATCCGAGTCCATTTGCTAGTTTAAGCCTCTTTCTTCACCAACTTAAACACCCCAAATAACAAGCCAATCCAGACAGGCAACATCAACACTGACAACAAAAAACCTTGCGTCCACATGATGTATAGAATCATCAGCATAAAAGCTAAAACAAAATAGTTACTAAACGGCGCAAAGATTGCTGGAAATTTTGTTTGAATCCCCTTTCGTTTGATGGCTTGTCTAAATTTCAAATGAATCAAACTGATCATCATCCAGTTCAATACCGCAGCTGCTACTACAATATAAATCAGGTAACTCAAGGCTTTTTCAGGCACAAAGTAATTCAGGATCACACAACCAAAGATCAAAAATGCTGAGAACAATACCGCAGCCACAGGCACACCATGTTTATTTACGCTCTTAAATAATTGTGGTGCATTCCCTTGTTGAGCCAGCCCCATCAACATACGGCTATTGGCATACATGCCACTATTACAGACTGAAAGTGAAGCAGTTAAAATAATGAAATTCAGTAAATGTGCAGCCCATTCAATCCCCATCTGGCTAAAAATCATTACAAATGGACTATGATCTAAATCGCCCAAATTCAGCTGATTCCATGGTACGAGTGAAAGTAATACGGCAAGCGAGCAAATATAAAATAAAAATACCCGAATCACAGTTTGATTCACAGCACGTGGAATGTTCTTGTCAGGATTTTCGGTTTCTGCCGCTGCCATACTAATCAGCTCAATGCCGCCAAAAGCAAACATCATAAAGGCGAGCATACAAAACAGCCCATCAAAACCATTCGGGAAAAAGCCACCATGAATCCATAAATTACTGATCGAAGAGGTTGAGGTTGCATCAGCAGTGACGAGCAAATATATGCCAAAGATAATCATTGCAATGATGGCAAAGACTTTAATCATCGATAGCCAGAACTCAGACTCACCATAAATTTTGACATTGGCCAGGTTCGCAAGTGTTACCGCCAAAAAGAAAATGAGTACAGATACCCAAGCTGGAATATGTGGCCACCAGTAATTTATATATTTGCCAATGGCGGTCAGCTCTGTCATTGCGACCAGAATATATAAAATCCAGTAATTCCAGCCGGTTAAAAAGCCTGGAAATTTTCCCCAGTATTTAAATGCAAAATAACTGAATGAACCAGTCACAGGCTCATGCACAATCATCTCGCCTAACTGGCGCATAATCAGAAATGCAATCAAACCACCAATCAGATAGCCCAGAATAATGGAAGGCCCTGCTGACTGAATAATCTGTGCAGATCCTAGGAATAATCCGGTTCCAATGGCCCCGCCCATAGCAATCAGCTGGATATGACGGTTCTTTAAACGGCGCTGTAGTTGCGGTGTTTCACTCTCCAAGACACGCTCTCATGATGAATAAAAAACCGAATTGTAGCGGGTATCCAACTAATCAACTAATACATAAATTTAAGTTATTAATTATTAAACTTTTATTTTTTGTATCTACTCAGATAAAAAGAAATATAAATAATTGATTTCATAATAGATGCTATTTAAAAGTTATTTACCTTTTAATGCTCCATAACTTTTCAATAGAAATAGCTCGTTTTTGATGGATTATTGCGTCGCATTAAATGCCTCATGGTAAACCGCTTCTCCATGTGGAATAGATCCATTAAATGCAATGACTTGAAAATATTCTGGAGGAACATCCTTGAGGTAAAGTTCTGGAAAAGCCTTAAACCCGAAACGACCATAATATTGAGGATCACCGAGCACTACACATCCTTGAGCCCCCAACTGTTGCAGGCGATCTAAAGCTACCCGTATAAGTAAAGTGCCGATTCCCTGTCCTTGTTTTGCAGGTAATACCGAAATTGGGCCAAGACCGTACCAGCCAGTTTCACCTGAAGAGATAGTGACAGGTGAAATAGCCACATGGCCAACCAGCTGATTATTTTCAAGTGCAACTAGAGAAATCGTTAACTGCCCATGCGTGCGCAAAGCATTGACAATAAATTGTTCAGTATGACTTGAATGGTCAGTATTTTGAAAAGCCGCTCGGGTCAATTTAGCAATGGCTAGAATATCTTCTAGCCGTTCATCCCGAATGATGATTTTCATTATTTTGGCTCTCTTATATTGATCATTTTCAGAAATAAAAAAGCGAACAAACCAAGAAGTCTATCCGCTTTTCTTTAACGAATTCGAATATCAGTCTTCAGGATATTCAAAACGATACCCTACACCATAAACGGCCTGAATCCATTCATGACGATTTCCGGTTTCTGCAGCATCTGAAATTTTGCGACGCAGGTTCTTGATATGACTATCAATCACACGGTCTGCCACATCAAAACTGTCCGGATTGATATGATCAAGTAGCTGTGCACGTGAATACACCTGGCCGACATGTTCTAGGAACAGCTCCAGCAAACGGAATTCAGTCGGTGTCAGGTTCAAGGCTTTTTGCTGGTACCAGATACGCTGTTGTGATTTATCCATACGGAATAGATCATTGCTTTCCGGCTCAGCTTTACGGTCTAAACGGCGTAATACGGCTTGCACACGGGCAACCAGTTCTTTTGGACTAAATGGCTTGCAGATATAGTCATCCGCGCCCATATTCAAGCCCAGTACACGGTCAATTTCTTCAGTACGCGCAGTCACCATAATGATCGGCAAGTCTGATTGCTCACGTACTTTACGGCAAATGGTCAGACCATCCATACGCGGCACCATCAAGTCCAGGATCATCAGGCTCGGTTTACGCTGGGTAAAACTGTTATATGCTTCTTGCCCATCATGAAACACGCTGACTTCAAAACCAGCAGCCTCTAGATAATCTCGCACTAACAGGGCAAGTTCGACTTCGTCTTCAACCAGCATAATATGTTTCATGAATATATTTTCCTTTATGGTTTCATTTGTTTAGGAAAGCTCAGCTTGCATCGTAAACCACCTAATGGTGAATGTGCAAAGCTTAAGCTACCACCCATAGCCTGAGTAATTTTACAAGATAAGGCCAGACCCAAGCCTGTCCCACCGGTGGCACGAGTACGCGAATCATCAACCCGATAGAAACGCTCACCAATGCGAGCCAGCTGCTCATCGGTCAGACCGAATGGACTGTCATCGACATATAAGGTCCATTCTTTCTCATTCTGTTCGGTATGGATATGTACCTGTCCACCGGCTTCTGTATAACGAATACTGTTGCTGAGCAGGTTAGCTACAATCTGCTTGAAACGGTCCAGATCCAGATCAACTTCAGCACCGTCACCTTCAACAGTCACTTTCAGATCAGCCTGTTCAAATTTAGGCTGGAAGTTCATTAATTCCTGCTGCACCACCTCCCATGGATTTACAGTTGCATAGTAAAACTGTAATTGCTGGGCATCAGCCTGCGCTAGAGCTGCCAAGTCCTGAGTCAGTTTTTTCAGGCTGGTAACCTGTGCCAACATCGACGCAAAATGCTCTGGTGTCGGTTTACGGATTCCATCCTGCATCGCTTCAATTTGTGCCTGCAAAACTGCTAGCGGAGTTTTCAGTTCATGTGAGGTATCTGCTACCCACTGACGGCGTGAAGTTTCATGCTGATCCAAAATCACGGCCAGTTGATTCAGCTCATTAGACAAATCACCCAGCTCATCATTACGTTTCACTTTCACCTGATGCTGATAATTACCACGAGTCAATTCACGCGTACCGTTCAACAAACGCTGAATCGGTTTTTTAAAATAAGTTGCCAGTAATAATGCAGCAATCAGACTGGCTAGAATACTTAAACCATAAACTAAAAATAGGTAACGTTTCTGATTACTAAAGAAATTAATACTTAAAGCATCATCTTGGTCTAAAACCGGTTTCAAACCCAAATAACCGACTACCTGGTTTTCGACCATAATCGGACGATAGGAAATCTGCTCATCTGACGCCTCACCTACTACAAAACGCCGTTTGGCATCATAGAGTGACAGGCGTGAACTTAGACCCAGACGGTCTGGCATCTGGATGAACTGCTTCTTGCCGGTAGGCGGCTGAACTGACTGTTGACCGCCATTATTGTCTTTACGGTCGGTTCTAAACAGGTTCTGATTGGAACTAAGTGGAAATCTTAAACCTTCAAAGGGCTGGAATTGTGAAGGCAGGTTAGATGCCAGAATACGCAATTCTTCTTCATTGACTGAACGCGATGTCAGATTTGGTTCAACCATACTTGAAGGCGCTACAGTGGCTAAGGTCTGCTCCTGAAAGTAACGCTGCTGTAAGGCAATATCATACTGACGCCGCAACCACCAGCGCGATAAACGGTCATAATCATCCGGTGCAGCTTCACCTTCAATTTGCAGAATCTGCGCCTGAATGGCGTTACCCCAGTCTTCATATACCGTATAGACATCAGCCAGATTCTCGATTACATGATCCAGCTTCTGCATTTCTACATCCGCCACATAGCGGGTAAAGTTGCGCTGCATATTCAGGTGCAATACGCCCAGACTCACCGTGGTAATTACCAAGGTGGTCAATAAAACAGTCAAAAACAGACGTAATGCAATCGGAATACGGCGAATCTTCAAAGTAAAAATCTCAGTTTTTCTTCTCTATATTCATTATTGTAGCGAACACAGACTTAAAAAACTCTCCATTGTTTCTTCATCTTTATTATTTAATCTTTTCTCATCAAAAAGAATCAGCTCTTGAATGGGGTAAAAACATGAAAGCAATGACAAAAATCGCCTTAATCAGTGCCAGTGTTTTATCGATGGGTGCATTGACCGCCTGTCAATCTACGAGCAACGTGAATGAGCAGAAAGATCATTCTCGTATGATGAAACATCATGAAGGTCAAAAACAGCATCGTCTCACTCCAGAGCAACGCGAACAATTCAAGGCCGCTCGTGCAGAACGCATGCAATTGCATAAACAGATTCAACAGGCCTGTGACGGTAAAGCTGTAGGTAGTGCAGTCCAAATCAAGGCGGGTGATAAAACCATTGATGGGCAATGCAAGATTTCTTTCAAACCTGACCATAAAGGCATCACAGGTCAACGTGGTGAATTCCGTAGTATGCGCGGTGAACATCGTCCAATGCGTGGTGAATTCCGAGGTGGTATGAACCGTGGAGAAGCATTAACGGATAGTCAACGTGCAGAAATGGTTAAACAGTATGATCAGCGTTTATCAGAACGTCAGGCTCTACAAACTGCGTTTGCCAACGCTTGTAAAGGTCAAACCCACGGCAAGGCCGTTCAAGTGAAAGCGGGTACTCAAACTATTGATGGTCAATGTATCGTGCACTTCCAGCCGAATGCACCCATTAAGATGACTAAAGCTGCATCTTAATCTTCTTCTACGTTTCTTATTCCTTCAAATTCAGGCACCTTCGGGTGCCTTTTTTTTATAGCTGACTCCTCAGTCCTCTTTTGACCATTCATGTTCTGCTAATTTCTACAAAAGTCTTTGCAGTCAACATGTTTACTGTTCCGTGCAGATTAATCTTTGACTTTATAGTCACCAAGAAAGCCGCCTGAAAGCTTGTATGGCCGGGCAAGATGTTGCACGATTAGATTCATAGCAATACGTGTCACTGAAGGCACGTTTCAATTAATTTAGGATGATAACGCTGGTCTAAACCAGTATTGAGGAAACCGATATGCCACAATACAAAGCGCCCTTACGTGACATGCAATTCGTTCTGCACGAATTATTAAATGCTGAAGAACATTACGCAAAACTTCCTGCGTTTCAAGAAAACGTAAGCCGTGAGTTGGTTGATCAGTACCTAGAAGCTGCAGCTGACTTCTGTGAAAATGAATTATCTCCTCTAAACCAAGTAGGCGACCGTGAAGGTTGTACCTGGAATGACGGCGTTGTAACAACACCGACTGGCTTTAAAGAAGCGTACCAAAAATACATCGAGCTAGGCTTCCCTTCTCTTTCTGCTGAAGAGCAATACGGCGGTCAAGGCTTACCAAATTCTTTAGGTATCAGTATTTCTGAAATGGTGGGTACTGCGAACTGGGCATGGGGCATGTACCCTGGTCTGTCTCATGGTGCAGTCCGTACTTTAGAACACCACGGTTCTCAAGAACAAAAAGACGCTTATCTGCCTAAACTGGTTTCAGGTGAATGGACAGGTACCATGTGTCTAACTGAATCTCATGCAGGTTCTGACCTCGGTATTATCCGTACTAAAGCTGAACCACAAGCAGACGGTAGCTATGCAATCTCTGGCGAGAAAATCTTTATCTCTGCTGGTGAACACGACATGGCAGAGAACATCATCCACATCGTACTTGCTCGTCTTCCTGGCGCGCCTAAAGGTACTAAAGGTATTTCTCTGTTCATCGTACCAAAATTCAACCTGAATGCTGACGGTTCAATCGGTGAGCGTAACGGCGTACGTTGTGGTTCAATCGAACACAAAATGGGGATCCATGGTAACGCAACTTGTGTCATCAACTTCGATAACGCAAAAGGCTTCCTGATTGGTCCTGAAAACCGTGGTCTGAACTGCATGTTCACGTTCATGAACACTGCACGTATCGGTACTGCTGTACAAGGTTTGTCTGCATCTGAAGCGGCGTTCCAAGGCGCTTTAACTTATGCCAAAGACCGTCTGGCAATGCGTTCTCTTTCGGGTCCTAAGGCACCTGAAAAAGAAGCAGATCCAATTATTGTTCACCCAGCTGTACGTAACATGCTTTTAACTCAAAAAGCATTTGCTGAAGGTGGTCGTGCACTGGTTTACCTGTTGGCTCAATATGCTGATGTGGTTGAACAAGGTACTTCTGAAGAAGAGCGCAAGTTCGCTGACAATATCCTGTCGCTATTAACTCCAATCGCAAAAGCATTCCTGACTGAAACTGGTTCAGAAGCTGCGAAACATGGTGTTCAAGTCTTCGGTGGTCACGGCTTTATCTCTGAGCATGGCATGGAACAAATCGTACGTGATACACGTATTGCCTGCCTGTACGAAGGTACCACTGAGATTCAAGCACTGGATCTGTTAGGCCGTAAAGTATTGGGTACTCAAGGTGCAATGTTGAAAGACTTCACCAAGATCATCCACAAATTTGCGGAAGCGAACAAAGACAATTCTGCAATGAAAGAATTTGTTGAACCGCTTGCGGCATTGAACAAAGAATGGGGTGACCTGACCATGCAGATTGGTATGCGTGCGATGCAAAACCCTGAAGAAGTGGGTGCAGCTGCAGTAGATTACCTGTACTTCTCTGGTTATGTAACACTGGCTTACCTGTGGGCTCGTATGGCACTGGTTGCTCAAGAGACTCTTGCTGCAGGTACCACTGATGCAGACTTCTACAATGCTAAATTGACGACTGCACGCTTCTACTTCAAGAAAATCCTGCCACGTGTTCGTTCACACGTTGACGTGATTGCAACTGGTGTAGAACCGCTTATGTCTTTAGATGCTGAACATTTCGCATTCTAAGCTGATGCAGTTTTAAATGCATAATAAGAAAAAGGACGGCCATCTTCAGGCAGTCCTTTTTCTTTATAAAGAGTTACAGAATTAACCTTTAGTCGTCTAACATTCAGATTTTTAATGCTTTAGACTGAGCCAAAACAATCCAATTAAACAATAAAACAGGTGACATACTATGCCAATTTATAACGCGCCACTTGCTGACATGAAATTCATCCTGAATGATGTTTTCAATGCAGAACAGTTCTGGCAGGCGAATGAAAATCTTGCCCACTTGGATACTGCCACAGCAGAAGCCATTCTTGAAGAAATGGCGAAGTTTGCGCAAAACGTCATGCTTCCTCTGAACCGTACCGGTGATGAAGAAGGCGCAAAATATGAAAATGGCAATGTCACCACACCAGCAGGTTTTAAAGAAGCATTCAAACAATATGCTGAAGGCGGCTGGATCGGTCTGGGTGCAGATGCAGAATGGGGCGGCCAGGAAATGCCGAAAATGCTCACCGTACTTTCTGATGAAATGCTGTTTGCAACTAACCCATCTTTCATGCTCTACCCGCTTCTTTCTGTGGGTGCAGGTATGGCTTTAAACAGCTATGCATCTCAAGAGCAAAAAGAAACCTACCTTCCTAAAATCTATTCTGGCGAATGGTCAGGCACCATGTGCTTAACTGAGCCACATGCCGGTACTGATCTGGGTATTATCAAAACCAAAGCTGAACGTAATGAAGATGGTACGTACAGCATTACCGGTACCAAAATCTTTATCACGGGTGGTGACCACGATCTTGCTGAAAACATTATTCACCTGGTACTGGCAAAAACACCTGATGCGCCTGCCGGCTCTCGCGGTATTTCCCTGTTCATCGTACCGAAGTTCCTGGTCAATGAAGATGGTTCAATTGGCGAACGTAACCCGGTAGGTCCAGGTTCAATCGAACACAAAATGGGGATCAAGGCATCTGCGACTTGTGTAATGAACTTTGACGGTGCCAAAGGTTACCTGGTGGGTAAAGAAAATGAAGGTCTGGCCGCCATGTTCGTGATGATGAACTACGAACGTCTGTCTATGGGCATCCAGGGCCTAGGTGCTTCAGAATTTGCTTATCAAAATGCTGCGCAATATGCGACAGATCGTTTACAGGGTCGTAGTGCTCTTGGTGCCCAATCACCAGCTAAACCGGCAGACAGCATTTTAGTACATGGTGATGTACGTCGTATGTTGCTGAATGTTCGTGCGAACAACGAAGCATCGCGTGCATTTGCGGTGTATGTCGGTCAGCAACTGGATATTACTAAGTTCTCGACTGATCCTGAAGCCGTGAAAAAAGCCAATGACCGTGTTGCGCTGTTAACACCAATTGCGAAAGCTTACCTGACTGATACAGCATTCCAGGCAACCTTAGATGCACAAATGGTCTTTGGTGGACATGGTTATATCCGTGAATGGGGTATGGAACAATGTATCCGTGACCTGCGCATCTCACAGATCTACGAAGGAACCAACGGCGTTCAGTCTCAAGATTTAATCGGCCGTAAAACCATTAAATGTGGCGGTGCGTACATCGGCGAATACATCGAAGAAATTCGCGACTTTGCGAACCAGTTGGATGCAGACCTGAACTTCATTAAAGATGCAACTTTAGATGCAGCTACTGAAGTCGAATCGTTAACTCAGTTCGTGCTTGAAGCTGCTGGCGAAAATGCAGAATTCCCGAATGCTGCAGCAGTCGATTACCTACATGCAGTAGGCCTATTGAGCTTCTCTTATATGTTTGCGCGCATTGCCAATGCAGCCAAAGACAAAGATGGCGATTTCTACCAAAACAAACTGGCACTGGCGCGTTACTTCACGCAACGCATCTTGCCTGAACTAGCACTGCGTATCACTAAAGTGAAAGCTGGTTGCGAAGTAGTGATGAATTTCTCTGAAGATTACTTCACGACTCAAGCTTAATCTTGACGTGTGTCTTGTCCTGAAATAGA